>CANFUJ010000014.1 GCA_947450165.1 Chitinophagaceae bacterium | reverse complement strand
CCCAAACGCCAATCGCTTAGAAATTTATCTTTTTAAATGCAATGATTTTGGTATAAATTACAAGAAGTGGAAAATAAGCAACGATATTTTTTGGGGAAAGAAAGCAAACTAAAAAGCAGAAATGTAATACAACAATTATTTTCTGAGGGAAAGCATGTTTTGGTTTATCCATTAAAAGCGGTGTATGTTTTTGGGAACGAAAAGCATCATTTGCAAGCGGGTGTATCAGCGAGTAAAAGAAATTTCAAAAAAGCAGTAGATCGCAACAGAATAAAAAGATTGATTCGCGAAATCTATCGCTTGCAAAAGCCATCACTTGAAAATCATTTAATTCAAAACAAACAAACGCTCTCTATTTTTTTTATGTTTATCGGAAAAGAGATGCCCCATTATGATCAATTAATGGAAAGCACTGAAAAAATCATAAAGCGAATTGTGAAAATAGCAGATGAGAACAAAGAAAATTCAAATTAAAAATTCAAAAGTGAAAAAAGATGAGTCATCAATTTTGACTTTTGCATTTTGACTTTTCACTTAAACATTATCGAATGAAATTATTGAAACAAATAGCGAGTTTACCTTTTGTAATATTGATAAAATTGTATCAATGGATTTTATCGCCATTGCTTGGGCCAAAATGCAGGTTTACACCAACTTGTTCAAATTATGGGCTACAAGCGTTGAGGAAATATGGACCAATTAAAGGTTTGTGGCTTACAGCTAAGCGGTTGGGTAAATGTCATCCTTGGGGCGGACATGGTTATGATCCTGTGCCTTAGAAAGCCCCCATCCCCAACCCTTCCCCCAAAGGTGAAGGGGGTTGAACCTTTGTTCCGAATTTAGCATCTATAATCCAAAATCAAGTTTGTTGTTTATTGTTGGAAAATACTGCAATCATATGTCTAGTATCAAGCAATCTATTATCTAGTTTTTTCAAGCAAAGCGCGAAAAGAAGTAAGGTGCGCAAAAGGTTGAAGTATCCCAAAAACGCCAAACAACAAACAACTTTTACATAGCTGCCACCATTCTCTCCTCTACAATCGCCCAGTTTACTATATTCCAAAATGCGCTTAAATAATCGGCACGTTTGTTTTGATATTTTAAATAATAAGCATGCTCCCAAACATCAGCGCCTAAAATTGGTGTGCCTTTTACATCTGCAACATCCATCAAAGGATTATCTTGATTTGGCGTAGAACAAATTTCTAATTTTCCGTCTTTTACAATCAACCAAGCCCAACCGCTTCCAAAACGAGTCATTCCGGCTGCATTGAATTTTTCTTTAAAAGCATCAAATGATCCGAAAGCGGCATCAATGGCTTCTGCTAATTTGCCAGAAGGTGCGCCACCCGCATTTGGTGCCATGCTAGCCCAAAAGAAAGTATGGTTCCAATGTCCACCACCATTGTTTCTAACCGCAGCACTGATACTTCCAGCATGGGCTACAATTTCTTCAATAGATTTTGATTCGTGCTCTGTTCCTGCAATTGCTTTATTTAAATTATCAACGTAAGCTTGATGATGTTTGCCATGATGAATTTGCATGGTTTGTGCATCAATATGTGGTTCTAATGCTTCGTATGCGTAAGGTAAAGGTGCTAATGTAAATGACATATTTTTAGATTTTTAAGTTATAAAATTTGAGAGTCAAAGTTAAGAATTTCGCCCATCAAATCGTTATGATTTTGATTTTTTATGTAATAATAATAAACTCAGATTTTTACAGAGCTCATTTTTTTCTCAACCCCTTAATTTTTGAAAAAATGTTTTCATCAAAATACTACAATCGTCTTCTAATACACCACCAACAATTTCTGTTTTGGGATGAAAGGGATTATTTGTACCAGTAGATTTTCGATAACTGTTTTTTTCATCGTAAGCGCCAAACACAATCCTGCCAATTTTACTCCAATACAATGCACCACTACACATCAAACATGGCTCTACCGTTACATAAAGCGTAGCATCTGGTAAATATTTGCTGCCTAAATGTTGAAAAGCGGTTGTTAGTGCAAGTATTTCTGCATGAGCCGTACAATCATTTAAAAGTTCCACTTGATTATGTCCTTTGGCTATGATTTTATCTTGCATAACCACAATTGCACCTATCGGTACTTCTTCAATATTGAATGCTTTTTCTGCTTCTTGCAAAGCCATCTTCATATAATATTCATCGCTCTTCATTTGTTTACTAACTTTATTCAAAAGTAAGGTATATTACAAATCAATTTTTCATTTATGAAGTCAATTCTAATTGGCATTTTAATCATTGTATCGGGAGCAATCATTTACATGGCTATTCCCAAAAAATCAAACAAACATATGAATATCAAACAACGTATTTTAAAAGCTACTTATCCTTTGGTGATGAAAGTGAGCAAAAAAAATCAGCTCAATAATATTAAAAATGAAAAGCCAACATCTGATTTTTTTAATTTAAAAATCATGTTGAATGATGGTTCTACGCTGCCATTGGATTCATTTAAAGGAAAAAAAATAATGATAGTTAATACGGCTTCTGATTGTGGATTTACCGGACAGTATGATCAGTTGGAAAAATTATATCAAAAACATAAAGACCATTTAATCATAATTGGGTTTCCATCCAATGAATTTGGAAATCAAGAAAAAGGTTCTGATGCTTCAATATCCAGTTTTTGTAAAATTAATTATGGCGTTCAATTTCCAATGGCAATAAAAGGCGAAGTTTTAAAAAGTGACACACAACAAGATGTGTATAAATGGCTTACCGATAAATCCATCAATGGTTGGAATGACCAGGTTCCCACTTGGAATTTTTGTAAATACCTTATCAATGAACAAGGTGTTTTAGTTGATTTTTTTAACTCAAGTATTGATCCATTAGGGAGCGAAGTTGAAGCAGCGTTGGGGAGGTGATAAAAGCCCCCATCCCCAACCCTTCCCCCAAAGTTGAAGGAAGAAAAGAAAGTAAAGAAAATTGAAACACAAGATGTCGAAATGCTTGCAGCATTTTTTAACACAAAGGCTCGAAGGCACACAAAGTTTTTTTATAAAACAAAGATGCTAATTAATTGAATCTTCTTCTCCCACGGTTGAAACCGTGGGCTATAAAAAATATCGTAACATAACAATGGAGTTGTAAAATGCTGGAACAAAAGCTTCCTCTTGGGGGATCGAGGGGGCTTCCAACCTTTTGAACGCATTGAAACGCATGAACCTTTTCTTCGGATGGGCCCCAAAAAAAACCGCCGTATTTTAATATACAGCGGTTTAAAATTTTTGCAATTTATCAATTACAGTTTTGTAATTTTTTTAATCAACGTTTCTCCACTCAAACGAAGCGTTACTATATAAATTCCTTTATTTAAATTATTTACATCAACAGGAATATTGTTACTACCTGCAATTACATTTTTAGTTCCAGCATACACTTTTCTACCACTTAAATCTGTGATAATAATCGATGCTATTTCAGATGCTTCTGCCTCCAATGAAATATTTATTGTTGAAGCAACTGGATTTGGATTAATCACCATTTCTACGAACCCAAGATTTTTTACATTTCTTACAACACTTAATTTGTAACTATTATCTAAATCAATTGATTTAATGCGATAGTAGTTGTTTCCTTTTGCAGGACTTGCATCCATAAAACGATAGCTCTGTTTTGAACTGCCGTTTCCAATCGTATTGATGCTGCCAATTGACACATAATTTATACCATTGGTGCTACGCTCTATTTCAAATCTGCTAGAATTAATCTCATTTGTTGTTGTCCATAATAAGTTATTTGACTTGCCAGCACGCACTGCATCAAAACTTAACATGGTTACAGGTACAGTTCCTAAATAAGAGATATTAATATCATCTAAACCAATTATATTACCAAAATCACTAACCCCTTCAAAACCAATTTGAATGGTTTGTGCATTATAAGTAGAAATGTCAATCAACTCATTTTTCCAACCCGGAGTTGCATATGTGGCATCATATCTTTGATATCCAGCAATCCTTGTCCACGTAGCGCCTCTATCTGTTGACACACAAACAAATAAACTATCTTTATTAGTTGAAGTTTCATTGTCGTGACTCATGTAAAAACTGAGTGTAGAAACCACACTATTTAAAGATAATGGAGTTGGTAAAGTAATGCACTTGCTAAATAATCTGCTGGTAAAGCCGTAAGAAGCAGTGCCAGAATAGCAATCAAATAAATAGTAACTGCCTCCAGTTGATCTAGGACTTAATGTATTATAGCTGGTATAGTCACCTGTTTGTTTTGACCATAAATTTCTACTCCCTGCAATTATTTCTGTATTTGGAAAGCTTGTAGGAATGGCAGATTCAAAATTTTCCGAAATTGGATAGCTTGTTAATGTTGTTGAAGTAGAAATTGAACTTGCAAGTACATTATTCAATGCATTTTGATCGCTTGAATAAACAACAGTAGCAGTGTCGTAATTCATCCCTGGATTGCTTAAATTAACTCCAGTAAAGTTTAGAATCTCATTTTGTCCAGCCAATATTGAATTTGAATTGGTAACATTACCTTCATATGTATTTGAACCAGACACTTTTAAATTAACCGTAACAGATCCAGCTGGCAATGTATTTAAGCCTTGGTTAGACAATGAAACTTTAATGGTTTGATTACTGTTGAAACATGATATAGAAGGATTAGTTATGCTAACAATACTAGCATCAAGGTTGTATATGTGCTTAAATTGAATTGATGGTCTAAAGCCAGAAGCTGTAAGTGATGGGTTTGCACTCAAAGTTCCACTAGAGTTATACCTGCGTGCAGTAAGCAAACCTGTATTTGAGCGATTCCCTTGTGTACAATAGAAAGCAAAACCAGGATATGTAATACCATCAGTTCGCTCAACCAATATCTGCAAATTGTCTCCTGCATTTCTTACAAATGGTGTTTGTAGGGTTACCGATATCATTCCGTTTACCGGATTTGCATCTAAAGCACCATTATAAACCAAGGTGTATGTTGGTCGGTTTGCTAAATATGTGCCTGAAGTAAAAGATTGTGTAGCAGAAGATACATTCTTCATGTATAATTTAAAGTTGGAAACATTTGTAGTAGTGCCTACTGTATACACAAAAAAACTAACTTCCTGAATAGCAGAACCAGCAGAAGTGAAATTATTTGTACCAATTTCACTATTTGTATAAATAGCTTCGCTGATATGATATTTTGAGGTATTAGTGCCAACAATATATTGTGGGCTATTTAATGTACTATCAATTTTTATTGTTTGAGCAAATGTCGAAAAACTGGTCAACAAAAAAGAAATTGGCAATAATAAACGCTTCATATGATTGTTTTTGTTTTTAAAACTATTAATTCGCAATTTAATTTAATTGAAGGCTTTATCCAAAATAAAAAATAACTTAACCAAAACTTAAAATAAAAATACTAAATTGGCACTTACCTTTAATTTCACGAGAAAAAATGAAAACAATTGCACTTATTCCTGCCAGATATGCCGCAACTCGATTTCCGTTTAAATTAATGCAACAAATTGGCAACAAATCAGTTATTGTGCACACTTACCAAAATACGGTTGCTACAGGATTGTTTAATGAAGTAGCCGTTGTTACGGATAGTGAAATCATTTTCGAAGAAATTACAAAAGCTGGTGGAATTGCAATAATGAGTAAACAAGTTCATGAAAGTGGAAGCGATAGAATTGCTGAAGCCATTTTGAACATGGAAGCTGATGTAGTTATAAATGTTCAAGGTGACGAACCTTTTATTGATGCATTGTCATTAAAAAAATTGATTGAAGTTTTTAATGACAAAAAAGTAAGTGTGGCATCTGTGATGAAAAAATTCACAAACGAATCAAATGTTGCCGATGTGAATTATGTAAAAGTAGTAGTTGATAAAAATAATAACGCGTTGTTTTTTAGCCGAAGTCCAATTCCATATCATAGAGAAAAATCATTGGAAGCGGTATATTTTGAGCACATTGGCGTGTATGCTTTCCGAAAAGAAATGTTGCTTCAATTTACAAAATGGGAAATGACTCCTTTAGAATCTATTGAAAAAATAGAATGTTTGAGATATCTTGAAAATGGTGTTTCCATTAAAATGGTTTTAACCGAACATACTGGCGTAAAAATCGACGTGCCCGAAGATTTGGCAAAAGCACAAGCCTATTATGATCAGCAAAACTAGAACGGTTTTTACTTCACATCAAAATCAATAAATACTTTTTCTGTAGTAGGATGTGCTTGACAAGTTAAAATAAATCCTTGCTCTACTTCTTCTTGTTCTAGTGCATAGTTAACATCCATACGCACATTTCCACTCATCAATTTTGCCCTGCAAGTACAGCACACCCCGCCTTTACAAGCAAACGGCAAATCGGCTCCTTGTTGCAATGCGGCATCTAAAATATTTTGACCATTATATGCCAATTGGAAATCAAATGTTCTTCCATCTAATTTAATGGAAACGGCACTTTTTGGACCAACATTTTCTGCATCAATAATGGCATTTGAATTTGTGTTTGTTTGTAGTACAGGAGCGCCGAAAAGCTCAAAATGGATTTGATTTTTTTGCATGCCTGCATTTTGTAAAAAATCTGATCCAGCAAAAATCATCGCTTCTGGTCCGCATAAATAAGCCGCGGAAAATGCTTTATAATCAATCAGTTTTTGTAAGCTATTCAGTTTGTCTGCATCAATTCTACCATAAAATATTTCGGCATCCATTTTTTCCCTGCTCAAAATATTTATCAGTGTAAACCTTTCAATGTATTTGTTTTTTAGGTTTTCTAACTCTTCAAAAAAAGCAATTGAGCTTCTGTTTTTATTGCCGTAAATCAAAGTAAAGGTGCTACTTGGCTGTGTAGATAAAGTATCCTTTATAATTGAAATAATTGGTGTAATTCCACTTCCTGCTGCGATACCTAGATATTGAGGTTGCTGCTCATTATGCTTTGTAGTGAAATTTCCCGAAGGTGGCATAACGTTTAATATGTCACCGCTTTTTAAAAAATCATTTGCAAAAGTTGAGAACAATCCACCATTTATTTTTTTAATCGCAATTTTTAATTTTTGTTCGACTGGAGCAGCACAAATTGAATATGATCGTCTAATTTCCGCTCCATTTATTTCTTGTTTTATAGTAATGTTTTGACCCGCTTTAAATTGAAATTTTTCTTGTAAATCTTTCGGCAAATCAAATTCTATTGAAATACAATCTGGAGTTTCTCTAATAATTTCTTTGATACGAAGCGCGTAAAATTGATGTGACATTTTTATTTTATTATACCTGTTAACAATTGCGATACCATTGTTTTTTCTAATTCTGCTATGTCGATATTCTTTTTATGTTGCTGCCAAAATTCCAAACCCCTTACTGCCGATAGTATTGTAAATGCTAAAACCTGTGGGTTTAATTTTTTTATTGACTTTTCTGATATGCCTATTTTAATCAACTCAATCAATTTGTTTTCGTAGAGTTTTCGTTGATTCAAAAAGTTCTTTAAAAAAGGCTCTTGTAAATGTTTCCACTCATGATTGGCTACATAAACCATATCATAATCTTCAAGCATTTTGTGAATATGAAAACGAATTATTTTTTCTAATTTACTTGTAACCTCAATTTCAACTTGCTCCAGTTCATTGATTTGATTTATAAAATCATTGGCCACTTTAAAGCAAATGATTTGTAATAATTCACTTTTGGAACCGATGTGATTATACAAACTTGATGCTTCTACCCCAATATCAACAGCCAATTCACGCATTGATGTTGCTGAAAAGCCTTTCTTCCTAAATAGTTTTGCCGCATTTTTAGAAATCGTTTCTTTTTTCGATTCGTTCTGTACAGAAATAATTTTAGACATCCTACGGTTTTTACAAAACTAACGCTTATTCGTTTTTAATTGAAGGTATTTTTATACTTAAAATGAATTTTGAAAAATAAATTTGAAAAAATTATGAATTTGAATTTTTAGTTTTTACTTTAGTCGCCGAATTTTTAAACACCTAATCCGAAGTATCTTATCCAAAGCTTCCCCCAATAAAAAATAACACTTATTACAATTGCTGTGATTTACGAGCGTAAATTTTATATACTTTTTTGTGCGAATTAATGCACCAAGTTTTTCTTGTGGTTTCAGAGGTAAGCAAGGCCGGTGATTTCTATCACTGGCCATTTTTTAAACCCGGATTTTGTATTTACAGCAAAATCTTGGTTAAATTAAGCCGCGATTAATAAATTCTACCAATGGCTTTCCTGCTTTCATTATAGCTATGATATTCTTTTTTATATCTTTTGGAAGCAATGCTTCATCATTTATACTTTTTTGTACAATAAAGCTTTTTAGTTTTAAAAATTCAATTGCTTCATTATCTTCCTCATAGCCTTTCGGTGGTCTAACCAATTTATCTGATTGCGCCAAGCCATTTTCAAATTGCTTTTTGAATTCCGTTTTCTTCATCAAAGAATTTAGCTCGTCCAAATTATAGTCAATTTCTTGTCTTATTTTTTTTAATTCATCATTTGCTGGCATCCATATTCCACAGGCCACAAAACATTTTTTGGGTTCGAGATGAAAATAATATCCTGCACCAATTCCCTTTTTTCCGTTTTGATTAAAATAGGCAGACATATTGTTTTTATAAGGATTTTTATTTTTGCTAAACCTAACGTCTCTGTTTATACGAAAAGTACAATCTTTTGCAGTTAATGTATCAAGATTTTTATCGATCGTTTTCATCTCAACAAGCAATTCATCTACAAATTCTTCAAATGAAGTTTTGGCATCGAGGAAATCATTTCGATGTTCATCCATCCAGATTTTATTGTTGTTTTTTTCAAGTTTTTGTAGGAATTGAAGTATTTGCGGTAACGTCATTTTTTATTGTAAAAGTAAAAAGAATCAACTTTGATTGTACATAATATTTTCGATAAGAAAACGCGAAGATTTTTTCGACACGAAGGCACTAAGGCGCAAAGACACAAAGTTATTCATAGAACAAAAATGCTAATAATTGGAAAAAGCTTCCAACCTTTTGAACTTATTGAACAAATTGAACCTCTTGAACATATTAATCCTTACTTCACCTTTCCCCAATTTTCGCCACTCTTTATGCGATAAAGTGTCATTTCACTTACGCCATATTTTTCAGCCAATTGTTTGTAGGTCAGTTTTCTTTTTGGATTGGCAATGGTTTCTTTTATTTTTAAAACTTGTGCAGCAGTCAATTTTAAACCAACTGTTCTGCTTGCTTGTACTTTTTTATATGCAATTTTTGAAGGGCTTTTTTGTTGGTGTTCATTCATCTCTTCCTGCGAAACCCATTGTAAGTTTTTTGCAGAATTATCTTCTTTTTTATGATTGATATGAATGACAAATTTTGTTTTTGGTGATTTTTTCTTGCAAAACAATTTTGCGATTTCTCTGTGAAAATAAATTGTACCATTTCCATCTTCTACATGCAAGTTTAATGTTCTGTAACCAGATGTTAAAGACCCATTCAACAAATTACCATCTTTCTCAAGTCCTAAAACATAACTGGCAGCTCTACCTAAATTTGAAACTGCATATTTCTTTTTTAGATTTTTATAACCTTCAAATTGCATTTGCTTCCAAATTTCTCCAGATTTTTGTTTAATCATTGTAATTGGTTTTTAAGTTAGTGTTGGTGTATTTTACATGTAATTGTTGAGTTATAAATATAACAAAAAAATCATTGCTTACTTCAACATGCTCAAAAAATCTTCTTCCGTCAGTATTTTTATACTGGGAATTTTCTTTGCTTTTTCCAATTTACTGCCTGCATCTTCGCCACAAATCAAATAATTTAATTTGCTGCTTACACCACTTAAAATTTTACCACCAAGATTTTCAACCTGTAATTCTGCTTCACTTCTTTTTAATTTTGATAAGGTTCCTGTAAATAAAAATGTTTGATCAGATAAGTTTCCAATTACTTGCTCTCTTTGTTCTGCCTCCACTTTTATACCTAAATCTTGCAGTTTTTTAAGCATTAGAATATTGTCGGCATTTTTAAAAAATTCAAAAATGCTAAATGCCACTTTTACACCAACGTCATCTAATTGCTGAAGTTGCTCGAGGTTCATCGCTTCTAGTTCAAAAATGTTTTTTATTTTTTGAGCCAATGTTTTTGCAGTGGTTTCTCCTACATACCTTATACCTAATGCATAAATCAAACGATGTAAAGGTTGTTGTTTACTTTGTTCTATTGCATCTTGTAAATTGGTTATAGATTTTTGTCCAAAACCTTCAATATTATTCAATTTAGACAAATCCATTTCGTAAATATCGGGAATGCATTTTAGCAGGCCCAACTCTACAAACTTGCGCACATTTGCTTCACCAAAACTTTTGATATCCATCGCATCTTTACTCACAAAATGAATGATGCGCTCCAAAACCTGTGCGGTACAATTGATGTTCACACATCGCCAAACGGCCTCTCCTTCTGGTTTATACAATATATCATCACAAGCAGGACAATTTTTAGGAAATACAATTTCCGCTTCGCTTCCATCTCTTAAATCAGGTAATGATTTTACAATTTGCGGAATCACATCACCACTGCGTTCAATCAAAATACTATCTCCAATGCGTAAATCTTTTTCTTTGATATAATCTTCGTTGTGAATTGAAATGCTACTCACGGTAACACCACCTACCTGAACAGGTTTTATCTTTGCAACAGGGGTAACAGCTCCAGTTCGACCAACTTGATATTCAACAGCCATTAATTTACTCGTTGCCTGACGTGCTTTAAATTTGAATGCAATTGCCCATCTTGGATGATGTGAGGTCATTCCCAATTTATCTTGTAAATCGAGATTATTGACTTTAATAACCATGCCGTCTATTTCATAAGGTAAATCATCTCTTTGTTTTTCAAATTCATTGATCTCGTGTATAACGGCCTCTATTCCACGAACTACTTTCATTTCTTTTTTAGGACTTCTAAAACCCAGATTCCACAATATTTCTAGCATGCTTGAATGGGTATCAACATCAACTGGTTTATTTTCATCTGTCTTTAAAATATAACTCACATGGTATAAAAAACCTTCTAGATTTCGTTTGCTAACTATGGTAGAATCCTTTATTCTTAATGAGCCGGCAGCTGCATTTCGTGGGTTTGCCAATGGCGGAAGTCCTTCCTCCATCAGATGTTCGTTATATATTTTAAAGTTGTTTTTATTGATTAAAATCTCACCTCTTATTTCAATTTGCTGGATATTGTGTTTGCTAAATTCAGCCGATAGCGGAATCGATTTAATTTGATGAATATTTTGTGTAATGTTATCGCCAATTTCGCCATCGCCACGTGTAACACCACGCACCAAAAAATCATTTTCATACACCAATGAAATACTGGCACCATCAAATTTTGGTTCAATAGAATATTCAATCACTTGCATACCGGAAAGCTCCTTTGCCTTTCTATCCCAATCCATCAAATCAGCATCATCATAAGAATTTTCAAGCGACAACATCGGAACCAAATGGTTTGTTTTGGGAAAGTCTTTAATTAATCCAACGCCTACACGTTGTGTGGGTGAATCCTTGGTGATTTTTTCTGGATTTGATTTTTCAAATTTTTCAAGTAATTTATATAATGTATCATACTCGTAATCACTAATCAACGGATCGTTTTCTACATAATATCTATGCTCATGAAATCGTAGAATATTTCGTAATGATTCAATGTTATTGGTATCAATATTTTCTGGCGTGTATTTTAAAAACAACTCGCTTTTATCTTGTATCTCCTTTATTTGTTCTTTGCTGTACATAAATTATAAATTCAATCAAAGTTAAAAAAAAGCAACCCTTAAAATGTAGTATTTTTGAAAAAATTAAACGTATGCTTTCTATTCAAAAAATAATATCCATTGCCGTTATTTTCTGCTTATTTTCTTGTAACAATAAAACTAAGGTTTCAATGATTGTGCATAATGCCAAAATTTACACGGTTGATAGTGGTTTCAGTGTTGTTGAAGCAATGGCCATAAAAGACGGAAAAATTGTAGCAACAGGAAGCAATGAAAATATCTTAAATACTTACGAATCAGACAGCACTATAGATGCGAATAACAAATTTATTTTTCCTGGTTTTATAGATGCGCATTGTCATTTTACTGGATATGCTACAGATCAGTGGAAATGCGATTTAACGGGGACGCATTCTTTTGAAGAGATTACAAAAAAAATTATTGATTATAGCAAAACAGCTTCGATGGAATGGATTTATGGAAGGAGCTGGGACCAAAATGATTGGGAAATAAAATCGTTTCCAAACAAAAATATACTAGATAGCTTATTTCCAAATCGACCTGTTTTTTTAAAGCGTGTAGATGGTCATGCGGCTTTGGTGAATCAGAAAGCACTTGAATTGTCTGGAATAAATCTAAATTCAACCATAAATGGTGGAAGTATCGAAATAAAAGAAGGAAAACTAACGGGTATTTTAATCGACAATGCGATGGATTTGGTAGAGAAAAATATTCCATCCATTACAGATGATTTGGCGAAAAAATATTTCAATGAAATGCAGCACATGTGTTTTGAGCAAGGATTAACGGGCGTTCACGATTGTGGCGTAAGTGAGCATACAATTGAATTGATAGAACAGGCACAGAAATCAGGTGATTTAAAAATGAAAATTTTTGCATTGTTATCTGATAGTGCAAATTATTACGACAAGTGGATAAAGAAAGGACCATACAAAACAAATGGGTTGCATGTGGGTGGATTTAAATTGTATGCAGATGGTGCGCTTGGCTCGCGCGGAGCTTGTATGCTGAGTGAATACAACGACAAAAAAAACTGGAATGGATTTTTATTAACTGATGAAAAGCATTTTAGGGAAGTTGCTGTAAAGCTGGTGAATACATCATTTCAAATGTGTACGCACGCCATTGGAGATAGTGGCAACAGAACAATTCTAAAAATATATGGAGATGTGTTAAAAGAAAGAAACGATAAACGTTGGCGAATTGAACATGCTCAAGTAATCAATTCATCAGACTTTCATTACTTCAGATCATTTGGCATTATTCCTTCAGTACAACCCACACATGCTACAAGTGATATGTATTGGGCAAAAGATAGAATAGGTGATGACAGAATTAAAGGTGCTTATGCTTATCAAACACTTTTAAAAGAAAATGGATGGTTGCCATTGGGCACGGATTTCCCGGTAGAATATATTAGTCCTTTTAAAACATTTTTAGCGGCAGTGTTTAGAGTTGATGATAAGGGTTTTCCTAGTGATGGATTTCAAATAGACCAAGGATTAACCAGAGAGCAAGCCATTAGAGGAATGACCATTTGGGCAGCAAAAGCAGCATTTGAGGAAAAGGAAAAAGGAAGTTTGGAAATCGGCAAAGCCGCTGATTTTATTATCCTTGATAACGATTTGATGCAATGCAAAAAAGAAGTTGTTTTAAAAACAAAAGTTGTTGCAACATTTATAGACGGGGTTAAAGTTTATTGATGAAATGCTGTTTGAATTTTAATTCAATAATCAATCGTTACATTTGCGGCAATTATCAACAGATGAATCATATTAGTATAAAGCAACAAAAAGTTGTAACCTAATACCGATTTTTAAAATTTAAAAAATGAAACTAGAAGAAACTTTAAAATTACGTAGCGAAAATAAATGTGAATTGTGTAAGTCGGAAAACACCACCACATTATATGAAGTGCCATTTGCAAAATATAAAGATGAGAATGGATGTGCCATGATATGTTCAACTTGCAGTGCACAAATTGAGAAGAAAGAAATGCTTAATTACCAACATTGGAATTGTTTAACGGAAGCCATGTGGAGCGAGGTTCCTGCTATTCAAGTAATTTCTTGGCGCATGCTAAATCGACTTCGCGATGAGAGTTGGGCAGCAGATAATTTAGACATGATGTTTTTAGATGACGATACTTTAGTTTGGGCAAAAGCAACTGGCGACCATGAAAACAGCAGTGTGGTTGATTTACATAGAGATGCCAACGGACAACAACTTCAAGATGGAGATACCGTAGTGCTTACAAAATCTTTGGATGTGAAAGGTTCAACATTAAACGCCAAAATGGGAACAGTAGTAAAAAACATCAAAATCGTAGCAGACAACACAGAACAAATCGAAGGAAAAGTAGAAGGTCAATTGATTGTTATCCTTACAAAATATGTGAGAAAGCAGGGGTAAGATGAGGTTGTAGGGGTTGAAAATATTCAACCCTTACAAGAGATTCAAAAGGTTGGAAGCATATAAAATGAATTTGATCGCTTACAGTTTAAAATGTTGGTGAGTAAAAAATCAAAAATCCAATTGGTATTGCCAATTGGATTTTTTTATAATTAAACACTTTTTCTAAAAAAGTTATAGGCTTCCTCTAATTATTTCATTTGTTTATACTTTTCATTATAGGCTTTTGATAGTTCCATTAACTGCGCATATAATTTCATGTGTTCTGTAGTGAAACTAGCAATATCATTGAGCACATCTTTCTCAGTAAGTTCTTGTGGATTATTAAAATTGTATAAAAAAGTTAGATGCGGAACATGCCATTTTTTATTGGCAATACCCGAAGAGCTTATACCGGGAAACCTCATTATAAATTTTGGAAATCTAGTTAACATTTCATTGTACGACTTTCCAATATTTTCAAAAGCTTCTAAAAAACCAAGTTCTTTTAAGTCTTTTCTCATGTCGTTAGAATTAGAATGAAGAAGCCATGGATGACTCCATATTACAAGAGACAATACTTCTTTATTGTTACTAACGGTTAAGCCTACCCAGTCTTTCCAACCTTCTTTGGCTTTGCTGTATGAAATATAATAATTTGATTGTACTTTTTTACTTTGTTTTCTTACATCTGGGAAATAAGATGGCAATTGAGATTTTAAAAGAGGAATCAATGCATCACCAACAGATTTCAAAACCACGCCTTTGTTTATCGCTTGTTGTGGTTTGTCAAAAGCTTGAATATCAGTAACAGCAGACAGTTCAAGGATTTCTTCTATTACCTCTCCTAAATTTGCGCCATCTGTTATATACGTTGAAATCAAATTGAGTAGTTGAGAAATTTGACTCGCTCGGTTAGACAAATAAGTGTCTTTTTCACAAAGTCTAAATAAAATTTGTTCCCACAATTCATCAAACTCTTCCGATAGTTTTAGTTTTTCAATTTCGTGAGGGCTTAATTCTCTCAACTTTAATTTATTGGCCAAATCTTCATTCCAACTCTTGAAATCACTTTCAATACAAAGGCATTTGTAGATTAACGGATAAGAAATCTGAATGCATATTAATGCAAAATTGATCAGCAGAGATTCGTTCTCGATTTTTCCATCAGAACTATTCGCCTCGTTTTCTTCGTTAATTATCGTAATTAATGAAATGGTATTCATTAATCTTTTTAAAGAGCGTGGATTATTACCAACACTAAGGTTACAAATCATGCTGATTTTTTCAGATAGCGCTGTGTCCTTGCTTTGAACCTCGTTTAAGAACCTGATTTTTGATAGATTTTCAATTAAAAAATCATCGATTTTATAAGATGCTACGGGCATTGAAAAAGGCATCTGAATAATCTTATCAAAAAATGAACGAAATTCTCTTTCGTTTTTATCTGTAAGCTCGCCGAATTTTGGTTTTAATCCTTTTACCACTACATCGTAATCAATAGCCAACACAAAAATGCAATTGTTTAAGTCGAAAATATTTTTCAACAATTCTAAAATTTGCACTGCAATTGCAGGGTCAATTCTATCTAAATCGTCTATAAAAAAGATGAACCCTTTTTTTTCTTTTCCGATTTTTTTGTCATTTTCCAAACAATCATTAATAGAAATTTGAAGCTCATCCCTAAGATGTTTGATGGTTTGTTGCTCCGCTTCTTTTTCTAGTATAGAATCAATTGCTGTACCTGCACTTTCTCCTAAAGTATGCTCTGCTGCAACAGCTGCTGCTTTTTTGAAAATTTTTGATCCGAAACTAAATACGGCATTCCCTAATTTCTGAACACTGCTTTTATGGCGAGCATTTATAATTTCTAAAATCTTTGTGCTTATTCCTGTTACAATACTGACTAAGGTTTCTGATTCGCTTTTCATCAACGAATATTGCCAAGTATTTATCCAAACCCCATAAAAATCGTGACTGTGTTCTTTTAAATCATCAGCGGTTAAATATCCACCACACAAATTGTCTTGTAATGAATTCATTAAAGAAGTTTTTCCGCTTCCCCATTCTCCCTGTATAGCTATGGTAATTGGTGTATCCGAATTTGATATAAATCGGATTAATCCATTTTTGTATTTGTCGATACCAAATAGATCATTTTCTTCAGCTTTTTTAGGAATATCTACAATGCTTGTTTTAATAATTGAGCTCATTTTTATTTTTTTAGTCTATTCTAATACTTGTTAATAACTTTCATCAATTCATTATATAAAATAACCATCCCAAAAGTATCTCTTTCGCAATATTCTAATAAATATTTTCTGGTTAATGCTACATCACCATTAAATTTATTTTTTATCATTGCTAAGAATATGTTGCTAGCATCACCACCGTTATTAATCGTAAGATCTTCGTAAGAAAATTCAGGAGCTATAGCAGGGAGAACAGATTTAATAGATGCCGATCCGCCCATTGCTGGTTTATAATACCAAGCATTTCTGAAAACCAACAACAAATCAACAAATCTTTCAATCAATCCTTCAAGAAATGCTGCCTCTTCTGGGAAATCCAACGCCATCATGCGCAATACACTTATTTCAAACTCAGCATTGTAGGACACAATGCTACCTGTTGGGCCAATATCTTTTTTTAATTGCTGAATGAGTTGCAAACGAGGGTCAGTCACTTCATGATTAGTAAAATCTTCTGTTTCAGCTAAAAATTCACGGTGACTAATATCGCCATTGCCGTTGTTTACAATATGTAGAGAATATTGAAATGGCACCTGTTGAAAAGCCCTTGTGCCTTTAAGCACTGGAATTGAAGGAAATATCGTTTCGAAATCGAAAAAATACAATGGGTATTGCCAGCCTGACATAAAATTTTCAATAGACTTTGTATCTATATATTCGGTTCCATTTTTTGCGCCATCAACCTGCATTTTTTGTCTATGGCTCAATTTAAATTCATCTGGAATTGAAGACATTTCGAGGATGCCATTTTTATACAATTCCCATTCCTTACCTCTGGCATAACTCAAATTAAATACAGAGTTTTCTGGTATGTGTTTCCAACAATGATGCATATAATCGCAGCCAAATGGACTAGAGCAATGTGTTCCTATATCCAAAATCGGTTCATTCGGTGATGCAATAACATTTTTCAGTTCATTTATCTTATCGTTTACCCATGACTGTTTTTCTATAACAACATCTGTAATATCAGCCAATTTGAAATAACGATTTACATCAAGCGTTTCACCCAATGGATAAGTATTGTCGATATGCATCAAATAAAACTTATCGGGCGCAAAGCCAGATTTATTCATTACCCAATATTGAAGTGAAGCATCAGTTATGTGATATTCTTTTACACCAGTACTGCTTTTTACTTCAATCGCCCAGCGTTCATTTCCTTCATGATGAAGAATATCAAGTGCTGCTAAAACGCCATCTGTGCTAAATGCTGCCTCATATATGGTTTTTGTGCCTTCATTAATCAAAGAAATGGTTTGAGCAATGGATGTGGAGAAATCATAATAGTTTTCTGGACTTACATCAACGCCTCCAGGAAAACGGGTTTGAGCCAAATGACCAATTTCGTGACCAGCATCAAACAATGCCTGCTGATTTTCATCAATAGCGGGCTTCAATTCTCTTCTATGTATATCGAAAAATAATTTTTTAGGACACTGGCAACCCGAAACAAATCTTGATTTGGAAATTGTGAGTGAAGGCATTGAGTTTCTATTTTTAAATTAATAGCACGATTTTTTTAAATTTCATGTTGAGGTAAATATACTCGTTATTTGTTATTTTTGAAAATACATAGTTAAAAGTTTTTAAACAGATGAATTTTATAAATCAATACAAACAAAAAATAGCATCTAGATACTTACCCATTAATGCTGAAGACATGCTCAGCAAAATCATGGAGTCGGAATATTATTTTGCTTCGGTAAAATATGATGGTCATTTTGGTGTGCTAGAAATTAAAGATGGTAATGTAAAGTTATTCAGCAGTGATGGTGCGGAGCGGAATGTTGGAGCCATTGTAGATGCGGCAAAAAAAATAAAAACCAATGTTGTTCTTGCGGGTGAAATCTGCTGTTTTGAAAACAATAAATCGCAAACAAATATCCATGTAACTGCCGCATTGGATAATCCCGAAAAGCATGACATTAGATTTGGTGTTTTTGACATTATTGAATACGATGGCAATGCATTTTCTGGCGACCTAAAAGAAAAAAACAAATGCATCAATGAGCTCGCAGTTGCAGATACCATATTCAGTATCAAACAAGAATTATATGAAAGCAGAAAAGATATTGCAGCTTTCTATTCGGAAACCATAAAAGAAGCTGAAGGCATTGTGGTAAAAACACCTTCGGGCATTATTTACAAAGTAAAGCCAGTGATTAACCTTGATTTGGTGGTATTGGGTTACGCAACTGAAGATGAGCAACATCTTCGTGAATTATTATTGGGATTTGTTACAGCAGAAGGTAAATATCAGATTGTTACCAGATGCGGCAATGGCTTCTCAGAAGAGGAACGAAAAGATTGGATTAAACTTCTCGAACCACTACACACCACAAGTGAGTATACCGAAGTGTCTGGTGCAAAAACGGCCTTCATTATGGTAGAGCCCAAGCTTACCGTTGAAATCAAATGTTTGGATTTGATTAATGAAACAACCAAAGGTCCAATAAAGAAAATGCTTCTATCGTTTGAAAAAGGATATCAAAAAGAATATGTAAGAAACACGCTGAGTTGCATTGCGCCTGTTTTTATTCGTTTGAGAAAAGATAAAAGTCCCAATCAAACAGATGCTGGTGAAGCACAAACCGCTCATATCATTAGCAGCATTACAGGGAATAAAGCGGCAGCTACCGCAATTGCTTCTGAAATTATACATAGAGAAGTATATACCAAATCTGGTAAAGGAGGAACTGCTGTAAGAAAATTTGTGACCATCAAAACAAACAAAGAAAATACAGGTTCTTATGCTCCTTATAACGTGGTTTATACTGATTTCAGTGGGGGTAGAAAAGAGCCATTGGAACAGGAAATTTATTTGTGCAGCAATGAAAAAGAAGCAGTTGAAAAAGTAGAAAATTTAAAAGCAGAAAACATAAAAAAGGGTTGGGAATTGTATAAATAGAAATCTAAGATTATGGCGAAACCAATAACATTCAACACTGGCGAAAAATCATTTCAAGCCGCTATAAATAAGGTGGATAGGGATAAAGTTTATGGATACATCGAGGAATCAATTACCGATGCAAATGGAGAAATTTGTTTGACAGGAAATTTACTCGATGATGGATCCACTATTATTTTGTCGGGGTCAACTGCATTAAAAACAGTAGATGAAAACAACAATGAAGTTGATAAAAAATCGCTTAAGGCTGTTTATATGGATGGAAAAGATGCGATATTGATTCCATCATCTTATGAAGGCGAAGTGAAGTTGGAAGCTGCGCATGCAGACGACCTGTATAATCTTGAAGTAACGGCGGTGTACCAGCTCGATTTCGAAAATTTGTCTGTGTCAAAAACCGATGTGCTTAAATATTTTGAAGGAGAAAAGTATTATCGTTTTGTATTTAATTATCGTGCCGATTACGAAGGTGCAGATGCGGTGATGCTTGCAACGGAAAATGATATTTTTATTTTAACGGGACGAATGTTATCGTTTGAATATCTAGAAAACAAAACCAAACCCATAAGCATAGACGAAGAATCTACATCAACCAATGAAGATGATAATATGGATTTCGGAATGCTTTAAAACAAAATCAATAACATGTCAAGATATATCAATTTAGCAGATGAAAAAGGAAGAAATGCAGAAGTGATTTTTTCTGGAATTACAAAAAAGCCATTGGTGAAAATGGTTACGCCTGATGGGAAAGATACGCATACTCAAAGAGTATTAAAAGGCAAGGCAGAAAACAGTTGCGAAGGATTGATGCTGCAGTTTAAAGACGACGAACATATTGCCGAAGCGATTATAAAAAATGATGCAGACATCGATTTGGAGATGACCGGCAGGTTTTTGGAAGAAACGAACAAGATTTATATCGACAAGCATTTAAAGCCAGTAAACAAAATTTCAAAAAAAGAAATTGTATATAATCCTGATGGCACGCAAAAAGAAGAAAGAGCGGTAAAAGAAACAATTGCCAATATTTTATCTGAAAATCCAGTTAAGTCTAATGGGAAATTATTTGCAAAAAAAAGATGAGTAGAAAACTGGTATTTGCAAAAAAATATCAGATTAGTCATGTCAACGGACTTACATTCGATTTTTTGTTTGAGATGGCCAAGATGTTACACGATAAGGATTCTATAATGATGTTGGGTGCGGGAGCAAAAGGGAACGAGCCATTGGTATTTCAAGACGGCGGGAAATCTTACCGAGCTTTTTTAGAAGGAAGGGTAAAAGATAACAGCTATTTGTTGTTATTACATTTATCTAATCTGGAGTTGAAGGGGGTGAATTGATGGCACCAGCATTATTTTATATCAACGTAAAAATTAAAAATGAGTACAGAAACCAAAAAGAAGAAGAATAGTTTTGATTATTTGAATGTATCAGATATTGAAAACAATAGTTATCGATCTATTATTATTAAAGGCGGTATTTTGGGTGCGGACCAAGAATGGTTTGCTGATAATTTGAATGTTGCGCGCTTTAAAAATGGAGACGCAATCATTCAAGCTCAAGAAGTATCTGATTGGTTAGATGCGTGTAGCAAAGGAATTCCAGCTTGGTGTTATTATGAGGGTAATGAAAATTTTGGCAAAATATATAATCTTGCAGCATTAATAGATCCTCGTGGATTAGCGCCCGAAGGATATACTATTCCCGATTATATAGATTTTTCTATTTTAGGCTTTAATGCTCAGGAGTATGAACCAGTTGAAAAAGGCACCTTCTCTTTTGACCTCGATAACAACTGGAGATTGGATCCTTCAGGAGTTAGTACAGGTGCATTAAAATTAATGGGCAAAGAACACTGGAAAAAAAAGGGAAAAAATATTTGTGGTTTGGATATTAATGGATCAGGTTGGCGCAACGGCGGAAGCGGTTTAAATAAAGGATTTTCAGAGAGTGAACAAATATCAAAAATATGGCTAAAGCCAAGTGGATGGTATTTTAAGGATAGTAAAAATGGAAAAGATTTTGGTTGGCTTGAAATAAACAATTTGAAATTAAATGTTCCAGGTTTTTCTATAGATGATAAACTCTTGTGCGAATCAATTAATTCAAATACATCAATTGAATTATCCACTTCTGATTACGAGATTTATAACAAAAAAATGCTTTCGAATCATTTGCAACATGATACATCTTCTCTAAGTAAAAATTATCCGGTCAAACAAAAAGAGCAAGTTGAAAGTATTTATTTTAACCATGCAGTTGACTGTCTGTTTGGGTTTTATAATACAGGCAGAAGAAATGGTCTACGTATTGCAGTTTTTGCAAGTGGAAAAAATCAGATATGGTTTAGTTCTGCAGAAAATATAACTGGAGCTTTTGTTAGACCGTTTAGGTATGTTTAAATTAATGATTTAGATATTTTAAAAAGTAGAAAAATTATCGAATTGGAGTTTTAAGAGATGAAGTAAATCCCCTTCAATTAATTAAAATCTAAGAATTGTCCTTTAAATAATAAAACGAGTTTAGAAATAAAATGTTTAAAAAAATTAATAGTAAATGATGCACCAAACAAACTATTTTGAATTTTGTGAAGATCTTTTCTTGAAGTGGAATCAAAATAAAATTATTCTTGAAAAAAAATTCAACTTTCAATTTGAAGCCTTGCCTGAACCATATTTAAAATTTGGTGAAGAATCGGAAGAGTTAGCTTTTTTAACCACAAACCCTGGAAGTGTAATGGATTTTCAATTACAATCATCAAGTTTTTTTATGCCAAAAGAAAAATATAATGATTTGTCGAAACGATTGGCAAAGCAATATGAAATAATCTTAAAACGGAATAGTTCTGCCAAACAAAGAATAGAAGATATGCATAGTATAACAAAAATATTATCTAACAATTCTAAAGGATTTACTCAGTTTGAAATATCTCCATTTCATTCTTCAAATTTTCCAAACAAAGAAATTTACGGAGAATATGTATTAAATAGTTCATTAAATATACATCGAGAATACACAGATTTATTGACCAATCATTTGAAGGAAAAGAGTTGTATTTGCATCCAAGCAGGCGCCCCAGATTTAACTAGATTGAACAGTAAGTGGCTTGAGTTAGTAAGTTCAGTTTTGTCTGTTAAAAAAAGTGATTGGAAATCAATCGATTTTAAGATTAAAAACAATAAAGCTACAACTGGTGCATTCTACACAAAAAATAAAAATATATATAAAGTTATCCTTTTCAGAATGGGAAGCAATTCTGTTCCCAATTTAAACTCAATGAAAACATTGTTTGACACTTTAAGAAGTTGAAACAAAACTTAGCGTTATTAAATCTTTTAAAATCAGTTCGTTAAACATGGCTCGAATATTTAAATTACGTTATTCAGATCAAGAATTACAAGATTTTAAATTGCTTTTCGAACAGAAATTATCTTCTGCTCAAAAAGAGCTAGAAGAATTAAGAATATTATTTGAATCGGAAAAAGACGCTATCATAAAAGAACAATTACATCAATTTATAAAAAGGCACAATGAATTAATTGAGCATTTTAAAAAATCATTACTACGAATAGAAGATAAAACATTCGGCATCAGCATGAAGACAGGCGAATTGATTGAGAAAGATAAATTGTTGGCTTTGCCACATGGAGGTAAATTGTAAGATAATTAGCACGTTTTTTTATGAAAAAGTTTCAAAAATTCAATGCTATCTGAATGTTCAAAAGATTCGCATTTAATTTCAGTATTAAAGACATTCACCTTTCCTCATTCCATATTTATTATTCCTTATTCTTTATTTTAAAAACATAATTCAGTTTTAATGTAAATGGCTCTTACATCCCTACCTCCGCTTACTAATTTTATTCATAGAAATCACCCTTTGTAAACTGCAATGAAATCTATTTACAGAATCGCTCCGTAAGTGTGCGTGTTTTGTTTTTCGGCCATTCGTTCTTTTGCGCCACATCTTAAAACTGCTTGCCTTCATTTCTTTACGCATCAGTTCTATCACTTCCTTCTCTTGTATCCCAAATTGAAATAATATTGCTTCGAAAGGCGTTCGATCCTCCCAGGCCATTTCTATAATTCGGTCTATTTCTTTTTCAGTAAGTTGGCTGGTCATTTTAAAGAGGTTTGTAGGGTTTGTGAGGTTTGTGAGGTTTAAAGCGCTGGTTTAATGGTTTAACGGTTTAACGATTGGAAGCATGTTTCAATTATTAGCATTTATGTTTTTAAAAAAACTTTGTGTCTTCGTGCCTTCGTGACTTCGTGTCAAAAAAACTTTGTGCCTTCGTGTTTCAAAACCTTCGCGGCAATATTTCACTCAAATTGAAATAATTTTCTTTTCACTTAAAATATTTAATGTCAGTTCTTTTCCATCATTTAAATTTTTATACGCCACCACATCACATAAAAAACAAACATGATCGCCTCCATCCATTTCATGTATCACTTTCATTTCCATTAACGCCAAAGCTTCTTTCAAAATTTTAAACCCTTTCCATTCTGATAACAAATTGCGTTTGCTCAACTTTTCTATTTTGTTGATTTTATTGCCCGATTGTTTGCCCAATAAACGCACCAACGCATATTGTGAATCTGATAAAATCTGCAACACAAACTGCCCGTTTAAACGAACGTTTTCTAATGTTTTTGTGTTTTTGTAAACCGCACAAATAAATCGCTTTGGCTTCATGCTTACAGCAGTTGAGTAAGTAATGATGTTCATGTTATCAAATTCGGCCCCCTTGCTACTTATGCTATACACGGGCAAATCCACTCTATTCCATGGCTTTTTTTTGATTTGAACTGACACGATTTTGTTTTTTATGAATTTTTAAAAACATTAAACAAATAGAAAAGGAATTTGTTTTAAATAAAAAATCAAATGGAAACGATTAAAGGAAAAAACATTTTAGTGATAGGCGCAACAGGTGGGATCGGAAAAGAAGCCATCAAATTACTCGCCAGCTCAGGAGCCAATTTATTTATTACAGGTAGAAACGAATCGCTTTTACAATCTACAGTATCTGATTTAAAAATAGATGCAAGTCAATATTTCGTTGGTGATTTAACTATAACCGAAAATGTAACCAAACTTAAGGACGCTTATTTTGCAAAATACAATACCATTGATGTTTTAATTAATGCTTCAGGAATTGGCATCATCAAAAACATGGACCAATTAAGCGAGACAGAATTTTTACAAACGCTTATGATTAATTTGTTTTCGCCATACTTAATCATTCGTGCATTTTTACCCGCAATGAAGGAAGCAAAAAAAGGGTTGATGATTCATGTGCCAGGGGTTTTGGGCAAAGTGCCAATGGCAGGGGCTGCAGCATATTCTGCAAGCAAATATGGATTGGTGGGCATGTTGCAAAGTATTCGCGAAGAAATTAAACGCACCGACATTCGTATTACCAATATTTTTATGGGCGGCGTGGATTCGCCGTTTTGGGATAATATCGACCTTAGGGTTCAACGCGATAAAATGATTACTTCCGAAGAAGCCGCTAAAGCCATTTGGTTTTTATGTCAGCAACCCACTAGTGGAGTTATCAGCGAAATGGTGCTACAGCCGTTTAACCATCAGGCTATATAAACATTTTGCTCCTACGGAGCAGATTGACAGTTTATTAGAATAGGTAATTTTCAAATTTTACCGCATGTTTAATTAAAATGAGAATTACTTTACAAACTATACACCAAACCCCGTAGGGGTGAAATTATAATAATAAAAAAGCACAACCACAACGTAGCTCCGTAGGAGCGAAATAATAAATAATGAGATAGTGTCTAATGCTTTTGCGAAATGAGAAATTTTTTAAGTTGAATGCGGTTTATCCCTTTGAATCAAACCCAATTTCAAGCAATTTCTTTTACTTTTGTTTATTAATTTTTTTATATGATCAAAACAGGAAACCCAGTTATCAGTATTTATACCGAGATGACACCGAACCCGGAAACGATGAAATTTGTAGCCAACAAGTTATTATACCCAGGTAAAAGCATCGATTTCCCAGATGAAGCCAGCGCAAAACCATCACCATTGGCTCAAGAATTATTCAGTTTCCCTTTTATAAAAGCCGTTTTCATTGCCAGCAATTTCATTACCCTTACCAAAACTTCCGAAACAGAAGATTGGCAAGATATGATTCCTACTATCAAGCAATTTTTGAAAGATTATCTTGAAGAAGGTAAAGCGGTGGTTAATGACGAGGAAGTTTTGAAAATAAAAGCAGAAAGCAGCAACGAAATCAATGCGGATGATAATGACGTGGTTAAACGCATCAAAGAATTGCTTGAAAACTATGTAAAGCCTGCTGTTGAAATGGATGGTGGTGCTATTCAGTTTAAAAGTTTTGAAAACGGAAAAGTGAATTTAATGTTGCAAGGAAGTTGCAGCGGTTGTCCTTCTTCTATGATTACTTTAAAAGCGGGTATCGAAGGCATGATGAAAAGAATGATCCCCGAAGTAAAAGAAGTTGTGGCAGAAGCCGAATAATAAATACTTAACGCAATTATATAAGCACTTCATTTTGGAGTGCTTTATTTTTATAATAAGAAATTTGTAGCACACCAATGTTGGCATCAGAAATTTGGCATTCATTTTATTTGAACATAATCGCTACCACCTGGCAAGAGTGGGTCAGCTTTGTGTTTCAAATTGCCAGCGTTTGGTTTGCCCGTAAAAATAATGTACTTGTTTATCCAACCGGAATCATCGGCGTTTTGTTGGCTGCATACATTTACTATTTCGTTTCTACGCCACCACTTTATGCCGATACCATTTTAAATATTTACTACTTCGCCATGAGCATTTATGGGTGGTATTTTTGGACCCGTAAAAAAAGCAATGAAGTAAGTTATCCCATCAGTTGGTGCAATGCTTCCGAGATAAAAATTGGATTGGGTTTGTTTATGTTTTTTTCTATAATTATTTATTGGATGCTCATAAAGCTCACCAATAGCAACACTCCTATTTTAGATACCTTGGTTTCATCAACTGCGGTTACTGCAATGTGGTGGATGGCAAAAAGAAAAATGGAAAACTGGATTGCGTGGATTGTTTCCAACCTTATTGCTATTCCACTAAATTTTTATAAAGGGTTTATGTTGTTTACTTTGATGTATGTTTTGTTTTTGTGGCTAGCAGTGCTTGGATACAAAACTTGGAAAATTGAATTGGAATCAAAAAAATCAGTTTAGTCTAAATTTTGCCCCAACTATTGTATTTTTATAAAAAGACATTTCAATTCAGAAATCATCATTTTTAATACAGAAAATAAAACATGCTTACTTTAAATCTATCTGAACTAAAACCCGCCGACGTTCAAAACTATTTGCAGCATGCGATTGCTCCTCGTCCAATTTGCTTTGCTTCTACGATTGATAAAGATGGTCATGTAAATTTAAGTCCGTATAGTTTTTTCAATTTATTTTCTTCAAATCCACCCATTGTTGTTTTTTCGCCGGCCAGAAGGGTGCGCGATAATTCTACCAAACATACGTTGCAAAATGTGCTTGACATTCCTGAAGTAGTCATCAATATTGTGGATTACGACATGGTACAACAAATGTCTTTATCCTCTTGCGATTATGATAAGTTTACCAACGAATTTGAAAAAGCAGGATTTACAGAAGAGAAAGCAACGCTGGTTCGTCCACCAATGGTTAAGGAAAGTAAAATAAAATTAGAGTGTAAAGTAAATCAAGTGATTCCATTAGGAACGGAAGGTGGGGCAGGTAATTTGGTGATTGCAGAAATCTTGATGATGCATATTGATGAAAGCATTTTAAATGCGGAACATAGAATAGATCAAACCAAATTAGATTTAGTAGCCAGATTAGGTGCCAATTGGTATGCCCGCGTAAATGCAGATAATTTGTTTGAAGTGCCAAAACCCAACTTAAATTTAGGCATTGGTTTTGATGCACTTCCCGCTTCTATAAAAAACAGCGCTGTTTTGAGTGGCAATGATTTGGGTATGTTGGCTAATGTTAGTGAAATGCCTCTTGTTGATCCCACTTTCCATGATGATACGCTTAAAAACATCATTCAATATTTTTCCATCAACCCCGATGATATGGAGAAAGAGCTACATCACTATGCAAAAAAGCTTCTTCAAAAAAATCAAGTTGATGCGGCTTGGCAAGTATTACTCGCTGCTGTATAATTTTCTGTAATTCATCTTCAATTACTGATTTTCTTGGTTTACCTTTGTGCCTCTTTAAACGTTTAATATAGTTATGAGTACACAGCATTTGTCGGAACAAGAAATCATCCGTAGAGAAAAGAAAACCGAACTTGAAAGTTTGGGCATCAATCCATATCCGGCAGCATTGTATCCGGTTAATAGTTCTGCTGAATTTATTAAAGCAAATTATAAAGGCGAAGAAAACAAAGCCGATTTTGCAGATGTGTGTATTGCAGGCAGAATCATGAGCGTTCGCGATATGGGTAAAGCCAATTTTGCGGTGATGCAAGATGGCACTGGAAAAATTCAATTTTATATTAAACAAGATGATATTTGCCCTGGCGAAGACAAATCGCTTTTTCAACAAGTTTGGAAAAAATTAATCGACATCGGCGATTTTGTAGGTATTAAAGGATATGTATTTACGACAAAAACTGGCGAAACCTCTATTCATGTACGTGAGTTTACCATTTTGAGTAAAGCTTTACGTCCTTTGCCAATTGTAAAAGAAAAAGATGGCGAGTCTTTCGACGAAGTTACTGATCCAGAATTCAGATACAGACAGCGTTATGCGGATTTAATTGTGAATCCTGGCGTAAAGGAAGTTTTTGTAAAACGTACAAAGTTTATTAATGCGGTACGTGATTTTTTAAATGAGCGTGGTGCGTTGGAAGTTGATACACCTGTATTGCAAAGTATTCCTGGAGGCGCAGCAGCACGTCCGTTTACCACACATCACAATGCGTTGGATGTGCCGATGTACATGCGTATTGCCAATGAACTTTATTTAAAAAGATTGATTGTGGGTGGTTTTGAATGGGTGTATGAATTCAGCAGAAACTTCAGAAATGAAGGCATGGATAGAACACACAATCCTGAGTTTACAGTATTGGAATTTTACGTAGCGTATAAAGATTACGAATGGATGATGGATACCACAGAGCAAATGCTGGAACACGCTGCAATTGCGGTAAATGGAACTGCTACATGTACGGTTGGCGACAAAGAAATCAGTTTCAAAGCGCCTTTCAAAAGAATAACCATGTACGATGCCATTAAAGAACATACAGGTTTTGATATCAGCGAGATGGATGAAGCTGGCATTAGAGAGGTTTGTGTAAAATTGGGATTGCATGCAGATGCTAAATGGGGCAAAGGAAAATTGATTGATGAAATTTTTGGCGAAAAATGTGAAGGTCATTATATACAACCTACATTCATTACAGATTACCCTGTGGAAATGAGCCCGCTTACAAAAAAGCATCGCAGCAAACCCGGATTGGTAGAGCGTTTTGAGCTAATGGTTAATGGAAAAGAAATCGCAAATGCATATAGCGAGTTAAACGATCCAAT
>CANFUJ010000013.1 GCA_947450165.1 Chitinophagaceae bacterium | reverse complement strand
ATTTTCCACCATCAAAGGATTTCTTGTCGAAGCTCTCCAAAGAAGAATTACAAACGAATTGCAAACAAAATTCGATAGACACAACTTTAGATATCATGGTTCCAATCGAATCTATGGACATGATGTCTTACTCCTATTCTTGTCGTGATGTGTTGTCGTTAATTTCGAAAGAACTTAAAAATGGCAAAGAAGAGTATTGGAGAAGTAAAGCAAATGAAGTGCAAATAAAAATTAAGGATTATCTATGGGATGATAAACGCAAAGCCTGTTTTGATAAAGACAAAAACAACAAAAACCTGCCTACTTTGTTACACAACAACCTACGATGCATGTATTTTGGCAGCTTTTCATCTGAAATGGCTGATGATTTTATTCATTACCACTTAATGAATCGCAAAGAGTTTTGGACACCAATGCCACTCCCATCTATTGCGGCAAACGACAGTTCTTTTAGAAATATTTCTGGCAATAATTGGAGTGGACAACCGCAAGGACTGACTTTTCAACGCTCTATCACTGCTATGGAAAACTATGGTCATTATGCTGAACTAAGCTTGATAGGCCAAACATTCTTAAATGCCCTTAGCGATTCCATGCGTTTCACGCAACAATTTGACCCGTTTACTAAAAAAAGCGACCAAACCAAAGATGGCTATGGCCCCAGCATTCTTACAACCTTGGAATTTGTTTCTCGATTTTATGGCATTCATATTTCAAAAGATATTATAAACTGGTCATGCCTAGATACCAAACAAGATTTTGAATACACTCAAGTATGGAACAAAAATACTTACTTAATAAAAAAGAATCGGGAAATGGTTTCCTGCTTCATCAATAACAAATTGATTTTTCAATTTAGTAAAGGTTGTCGATTGGTAACGGATATGAATGGCAAAACGATTAATATTATTGGTATCGAAACTAAAGATGAAACAATTAAACTTTTGTCAGACAAAATTTCTACATCATTTATTGTTAAGCCGAATTTTGTTTACAAACTGATTGACGATAAAGCCGAAGTGATATCCAGTAAACCTTTTTTTAAACCGAAATGACTAAAGTTAAGTTTTTTAAAAATTATTAAACTATTATATTAACATCCTAAAATTACTCTTTTGCTAAATAAACTACCTGTTAATTTAAATAACACCTACTTGAATAAACACAATATTTTTTTTACTACTGCTGGCTTTTTTTTGCCAACAAACTACTCATACACAATCAGATCATATTATCTGGTATTTTCAGGATTAAAACTTCATCCAAAAATGAAATCACAATTTGCAGTATTTTTCATAATATTTACATGCCTTTCATCTTTTGCACAAGATTGGTCGTTGGGGCCATTTGTTAAAACCAAAGAAAACCCAATTATGGGTGCCGATTCATCCTTTACTTTTATATGTCCGGTACGCAAGGAAATAGTAAAATGGCAAAAAGCCGATGTGTTTAATCCGGCGGCAATTGTTAAAGACAACAAAGTATACCTGTTTACCCGTTGTGAAGACAACAAAAATGCTGGTATAGGTCATCGCACTTCGAGAATTGGGCTTGCAGAAAGTAATGATGGAATCAACTTCAAAACTTTTAAAGAACCTGTTCTGTACCCCGATTCAGGACAGTATATGCAATATGATTATCCAGGAGGATGTGAAGACCCTCGTGTGGTTGAAACTGAAGAAGGGCTTTATATAATGACTTATACAAGCTGGAATAATAAGAAACCTCGATTGTCAATTGCCTTTTCAAAAGACTTGTTTCACTGGGAAAAGAAAGGACCAGCTTTTACAATTGCTTACAATGGTATGTTTCTTAATAAATCAACAAAATCTGCATCCATTATTACAAGAATAAAAGATGGCAAACCCGTTGTTGCTAAAATAAAAGGAAAGTACTGGATGTATTGGGGCGAAAAATTCATAAATCTGGCCTGGTCTGATAACTTAATTGACTGGTATCCTACCATTGATGAAAAAGGGGAATTGAAAAAAGTCATTAGTCCCCGAATTGGTAAATTTGATAGTCGCCTTACTGAATGTGGTCCTCCTGCAATATTAACCAATAAAGGAATCTTACTAATATACAATGGAAAAAATGCTACCGACTCAACAGCTTCACCTTTACTTCCAAAGGGTACCTATTCTGTAGGAGAGGTACTATTCGATACTAATGATCTCGAAACAGTTCTGAAACGTACTGACACATGTTTACTGAAACCTACTCTTTCTCATGAAATAGCAGGTCAATACGCTGCCGGAACAACTTTTGCCGAAGGATTGGTTCTGTTTAAAGGAAAATGGTTTTTATATTATGGCACTGCCGATTCGTTTGTGGGCTTGGCAATTTGTGATAAAGTTAAAAATGTGTACAATTGATGGAGCTATGTTAAAGGAATTGGAGTGGGATAACCATACCTTGAAAAAATAGTTGTGTTCTCCAAAAAAAGTGGCGCCACTCGCTTGATATGTGGCGATAAGCAAAAGGAGATTTCTTTACAACCTAATCAAAAAATGGAACTGAATTGTTAATAAAGTAAGCTAATCATTCAATCTTTTGTACAAAGTAAAAATAATGGTAAAAAAAACAATATTTGTTGCTCTGTCTTTATGCTTTGGCTCGATTTGTTTAGCCCAGCTAATTCCTGCCAAAGATAAATTTCATATCTACCTACTTATAGGTCAATCGAACATGGCAGGGCGGGGTAAGGTAGAGCCGCAGGATACTATCCCGAACTCCCGTGTTTTGAGCCTTAACAAAGCCAATCAATGGGTGATAGCCAAGGAACCCGTTGGTTTTGATAAGCCTTCTGTAGGCGTAGGACCGGGCTTGGCATTCGGACGAGAAATGGCTACCGAAGACACCACGATTGTAATTGGACTTATTCCATGCGCTCAGGGTGGGTCGGGTATTGATTACTGGCAACCAGGCGTTTATTGGTCGCAAACCAATTCTTATCCTCTAGACAACACCATCTCACGAACGAAATATGCCATGAATTTCGGCACACTTAAAGGAATTATTTGGAATCAGGGCGAGAGCGATTGTTCTCCTGAAAAAGCTGTAGTTTATGGCAAAAAACTTCAAGCACTTATTGATACGCTTCGTTTAGCTTTTAAGGCACCCAATTTGCCATTTATAGCTGCAGAGCTTCCTGCTTTTCAAATTAAACGCAATACCGACTCTATTCCATTAAACCAAATAAACCATGCGATTAATGAACTAAAGTCGGGCATAAACTATTACTCGGTAATAAAATCTGATAATACTACACATAAAGGTGATACACTACATTACAATTCAGCTTCGGCCCGCTTAATGGGACAGCGTTATGCTGATGAAATGATTAGGCTTCATCTCAACAGTAGCATATTTAAGCCCGTTTTTGGACCATACCATGCGGAAGCAATCGGTAGCGGCCCTGGTCATATCGGCTGGTTCGATGGTACACCACCTACTGAACCTAGTGAAGCATGGACAATTACAGCATGGGTTAAAAACCAAAACTCTTTTACGGTGCCAGCCTTGGTAGCGGGTTTTGGCGATGGACTTAACTTATCGGGGGCAGAGCGTTTTATTGCTACCGACTCTGCAGGATGGGTCATGTTTTTTGGTGATTATTATGCTTTGGATAGAAAAGATGGAGCGATGGTGGTTGACCCTGTATCAGGGAAGGTGATGAAAAATGACCCAAGGGGAGAACCTCAGGCTGACCCGAAAGCTCCATATATCAATATTGGGAAACTTGCCTTTGAGGCTCCAATAGTTCCAAACGAATGGGTTTTTCTTGTTGCAACATACAATGGTAAAGAAATTAGCCTGTATGTCAATGGTAAAGAAACCCTCCACCGTCCACTCAAACTTGCACGTTCAGCTATGCAAGCTCTTGTTGGCCCTTCTTCACCATGGAAAACAGGCACAAGTTTTAGTGGTCAGGTTGCATATTTTAGCATTTTCAATTCAGCCTTAACCACTCTTAATATTGAAAAGCTGATGAAAGCTACCGACAAGCCTGACAAAGTAACCTTTATATCTGCACCAAAAGGAGATACACCCGAAGGACGCACAGGGCCATTTCCCGGACGCAGAAGCCCTATTGATCCTCAGGATACAGCAAGCTTACCCAAGCCTGTGCCCACATGGATAGCCCAACCAAAGACTAAAGTTGTGCCTCGCAAAGTTTTGGTAGCCAAAGTTTCCCAAGATTTTTTGCTCAATAATGGCTGGGAGCTTATTGATGCCCAGAATGCAAACCTTTCGGCAGAGCAACTTTCGATGCCTGGTGTTAATACCGAAAAATGGTACGATGCAACAGTGCCAGGAACGGTGCTGACCACTCTAGTGGAACAAGGCATTTACCCCGACCCACTTTTTGGGTTAAATAATCTGGCAATCCCTGATTTATCCCGCAAATCATGGTGGTATCGGGTAGAATTCAAATCTGACAAAGAATGGATAAACAAGAATATTGAAATCACATTCAAAGGCATCAATTACCATTCGGAAATATGGCTTAATGGCAAAAGATTGGGCGAAACCACAGGTGCATTTATTCGCTCTGTTTTTAATATTTCGGCATTTCTTAAACTCAATGAAAATAATGTGTTGGCAGTTCGCATTTGGCCACAACCTCACAACGGACAAGCTCATGAAGAATCTATACTATCAGGACAAGGCCCTAATGGTGGCGATGGCTGCCTCGATGGCCCTACATTTATGTGCTCCGAAGGCTGGGACTGGATACCAACCATCCGTGACCGCAACACAGGTATTTGGCAAGATGTTGTTATCAGTGCCAAAGGTGCCGTAAAAATTGGTAATCCTAAAGTGGTTACCACTCTTCCGAAATTACCCGACAACTCAGTTGCCAATGTTTCCATCGAAACGGAACTAAAAAACCTTAGCAAACAGGAACAACGTGTAACCTTGAAAGGCAATATTGCCGGAGCCTCTTTCTCAATCCCTGTAACTTTAGCCCCTGGTGAAACAAAAAATGTAAAGGCTGACCCTGTAAAATATCCGCAATTGGCCATTCAAAATCCAAAACTATGGTGGCCAAACGGCTATGGTGAACCGAACTTGTATGATTTTAGCCTCAAAGTATTAACAGCCAATGGTAAAGAATCCGATGCTTTGAAACAACGCATTGGCTTGCGCTATGTGAGCTACGATTCGCTGCCACAACTGTGTATCAAAATTAACGGACGGCGTATTATGGCAAAAGGCGGCAATTGGGGAATGGACGATGCCATGAAACGCTGCTCACGAGAGCGACTTGAGCCTTACTTCAAATTGCATAAAAATGCCAATGTAACTATTATTCGCAACTGGGTTGGACAGAGCACCGAAGATGTTTTTTATCAATTATGTGATGAATACGGCATTATGGTTTGGAACGATTTCTGGCTGGCTACTGTTCCAAACGATTTACCTGCAATAGATGCCGACCTGTTTATGAAAAATGCTGAAGATGTTGTGAAGAGTTATCGTAACCATGCCAGTATTGTAATATGGTGTGCCCGCAACGAAGGCGACCCACAGTACTGGATAGCTGACCGTCTCGACAAAATGCTAAATGAACTTGATGGCACACGGGAGTATGTGCCCAGTTCTTGGAGCGGAAGAGTAAAAGGTGGAGGCCCTTATCAATACAAAAATGGTATTATAGATTATTTCAACACGGCCAAAAGCAAGCCGTTTAATACTGAAATCGGCATAAATTCGGTGCCAACAGCCGATGCCATACGCACCACGCTACCCAAAGATTTGCAATGGCCTATTAACGATGCATGGGCATACCACGATTTTCACCAGAACAAAAATGTCGCCGGGGGTATGTATTTTTCAGCAATCGAAAACAATTATGGCAAATCCAATAATCTGGACAATTTTGCAAAACGAGCCCAAATGCTCAATTACGAATGTTACCGTGCAATTTTCGAAGCTTGGAATGCTCAACTTTTTAAACCTGCCAGTGGTGTAATGCTTTGGATGACGCATCCTGCACAGCATAGTATGGTGTGGCAGATTTATTCGAAAGACTTAGACACACATGCAGCTTATTATGCTACCCAAAAGGCCTGCGAACCTTTGCATGTACAATGGAATATCTCTGATAGCACAATAGCTGTGATTAACAACCTCTTTGAGCCGATTGCCGGTAAGGTTACACACACCATTTACGACCTACATGGCAACATTCTGGCAACAAAAGAAAAAACAGTAACTGCTTCAACAAGTTGCGCTACGACAGTAGAAAAGGTAGATTTTAGCATGGTTAAAGATACAGCAGCGGTTATACTCAAACTTCAATGGAAGGACAATGGTGGAAAACTCATTTCCGAAAACCTCTATTGGCATGCAGCAAAGCCTTCGCAGCTAAATAGTTTGAACAATATGCCAATAGTAAAACTAAATGGCCATGTAACTTATTCAAATGATAAAGAAGAGAGCATAATTACCATTACACTTAGTAATCCAAGTACAAACATTGCGCTTATGACGCATCTTTGTTTGTACGATGTCAAAACACGATTGCGTATTCTTCCGGCTTATATATCAGAAAATTATATTTCGTTTCTTCCGCAGGATAAGAAAACGATTACGATTCGTGTTCCCAAAAAAAACACAACTTCTGATATGAAAGTAGTTGTTAATGGATGGAATGTCAAGAAAATCGAATTTAAATGATTTTTATGGTGTTTTTATGGCTTCTTAAAGAAAAAGACTTTAGATTAAACAATATCACATGAATTTATACTTTAATTACAATCAATTTTAATTATGTTAAAAGAAACAATCAAGCAGTTGAAAAATGAAACCTAAAACTTTTTATTATAATACAAACAATATTCAAACAATTAATAAATAAAGAAAATGAAAAAAATACTGAGTATCCTTTTTATTGTGGGCACACTTATCACCCAAGCTCAAACGTTTAGAGATCGCCTTTTACCAACACAAGAAAATTATGGTTTCAATCAAAAAGATTATTGGACATGGTGCGGCTCTGTGATAAAAGGGGAAGATGGCAAGTACCACATGTATGCGTCACGTTGGCCAAAGAGCATTGGGTTTAACCACTGGCTAACTAATTCGGAAATCGTACATGCTGTATCCAATACGCCCGAAGGACCTTACACTTTCTCCGATGTTTGTTTGGCCCCTCGAGGGGAGAAATTCTGGGATGGGCAAATGACTCATAATCCTGCTATTCGTAAATCTGGAGATACATATTTGCTTTACTATACAGGCACAACCTATAAAGGTGATTTACCTGATAGTTTGCATCAAATCAACCCTGAATCGCCTAAAAAAATCGAAGCACATCATAACGAGCGTATTGGACTTGCTACATCCAAATCACCTTATGGTCCCTGGACACGCAGTGACAAACCAATTTTAGATGTTGTTCCAAACTCGTGGGAGCAATATTTGGTGGCCAATCCTGCTCCTTTTGTTTTTGAAGATGGAAGCGTAATGCTTTATTATAAAGGAGTTGAAAAACTAAAAACACACGCCATCAGCGTAGCATTTGCCGATAGTTTTGCTGGGCCATACAAACGTATTTCAGACAAGCCATTTGATATTGGTGTAGGTGCAGAAGATCCAACCATCTGGTTCGAAGATGGAATATTTAAAGCTCTTATGCTTGATCATGGAAGAAAATTCTCTGACAAAGAAATTTACTACGCCACCTCTAAAGATGGACTAAAATGGAGCGTAGAGCCTAATCCTGTAGCCGTTACAAAAAATATGTTACTTAAAAATGGCAAAACAGTAAAACGTGGCGCTACGGAACGTCCTTGGGTTTTAACTGAAAATGGAAAAGCAACTCATGTCTTCTTCGCAACTAATAATGGCGATAAAAAAGAAAACCCTCATTCTTGGAATATGTGTATTCCGTTGAAAAAAAGCAATGAAATAAAAGACAACACCCAATGGTTTAAAGAAGCTGGTTTGGGCATGTTTATCCATTGGGGATTGTATTCAATTCCTGCTGGTGTTTGGAATAATAAACCAATTGGAGATGAGCGTTATATAAATCCTTTAGCAGAACATATTATGATGTTAAAGAAAATCCCTCTTAAAGAGTATGCATCTCTGGCTGATGGTTTTAATCCCACAGATTTTGATGCCGATAAAATAGTAAAAATGGCAAAGAACGCCGGGATGAAATACATTTGTTTTACCACAAAACATCATGATGGATTTGCGATGTACTACAGCAAAATCTCAACTTACAATATTGTAAAAGCAACTCCATATAAAAAAGATCCATTAAAAGATTTAGCTGCCGCTTGCCAAAAAGAAGGCATCAAACTTTGTTTATATTATTCTTTAGGCCGCGACTGGGAAAATAAAAATGCAGTATCAAGAGAAGCAAGAAGAAACACTTGGGATTTTCCAGATACATCCGGACTTTCTTATGAAAAATATTTAAATGAAAAAGTAAAGCCACAGTTGAAGGAGTTATTAACCAACTATGGTGACATTGCTATGATATGGTTTGACACACCCGAATTAACCACCATAAAGCAAAGCATCTCTTTAGAATTATTGGTAAAACAAATTCAACCTAATTGTATCATCAACACAAGAGCTGGCAACAATATTGGTGATGTGATTGAAATGGAAGACAATAAAATTCCTGAAAAAGAAAATACAAAACCATGGGAATGCCCAGCTACAATGGCAGAAAGTTGGGGTTACAGTGTTTTAGATACAAAAGAATACTGGAAATCATCAAGCGAAATGATCGAAAAATTGGTTGAAATACGTTCTAAAGGTGGCAATTATTTATTGAACGTAGGACCAGATAAAATGGGAAATATTCCTCAATTGGCAAAAGAAAGAATGGATGATATTTCAAAATGGATGTCTGTAAATGGTGAAGCAATTTATAATACCAAACCCATTTCAAATAAAATTTACAACACTTATCTAACACAAAACGACAAACATATTTTTCTCTTTGTTAAAAAAACTTCGGAAAAATTTCTGTTGATGTATATCGATCCAACAACGGTAAAGAAAATAACCTTGCTTACGCCAAAAGGAGAGGTTCCTGTTATATACAAGCCTAGTTCTGGAAAAGGAATCGTTATCACTATTCCAGCCCAATTGCCTTTTTCATCTTTATCTGTTTTAAAAATTGAAAAGAAAGCTTTCGCAGAAAAAAAATTAAACATAACAGACTAAATAATTATAGAAATCAGTTGAAAACCATTTTTTAGAATTCTATACGATAAGGCATTTTTTTTTGGCGGGAGCCAAAGATTGATTTAATCTAATAAGCGTCTTATTTGTTACCTTTTTTAGTTTTTCAATTCAGTTGTTTTTCTTCAACAAAAATCGATTTTTTAAAAACCTACGCAATCGATGCCAATAATGTTTTTAGTCTTTCATTATGAACATACTTACATAATAATCAATTAGCCATTTAAATGAAAAACGATTCTTAAATATTCATCTAATAGCGCTAAAACCTATACCAACATTGAGATTTAACTATTAATGGGTAAACCATTCGCAAGTTGTCATCCATTTTCAACAAAAAAAAATATCGTTTTCAACCAAAAGAATATTGATTTGAGAAATATTAGACAATGCAATCAAAAAATCTTTAAAATCACCTATAAAACAATGGATAACAAAATGTATTAACTTTAAATTGAACAATAAAATCCTTTCCCAACAAACAAATAAAATTTAAAATATCAATTCAAGAAAAAGGTCAAAATAGGGTATGAAAATCAATGGTGTTTTTTCCTTTTTATTATTTTTTATCACAGTTATTATTATCTGTTTTGTAGGTATTTCAACTGTCAAAGCACAATATAACTGCACATGGGCTTTAAATGCCACTACATTAAAAACACCGAATTTAACAGGAGTTCAGGCGCCTAATGTGTTGGCAGGAAATATGATTCCTGGGATCAATTTCCCTTCACCTGGCACACACAATACTGATGGCTATGCCTGCACCGTAACCGTAACTTGGCCTACGGTTCCAACGGATGGCTTTAATATCGACTTTCCTATTTCTCCTGTTGGTAATAATAACCTGATTATTTCTTCATTTAATTTCAAAGTTAAAACATCAAATAGTAGTGGTTTTAATACATTGGGATTGGCCTATCAAATAGATGGAGCAGGACCTTGGACTTTCTTTGGAAATACAGTAAACGTAAATACTTCAGGCGCTTCTTTGGATACAGCCATAAACTTTTCTCCCATTTCATTAAGTTGCACTCATACATATACCATCAGAATGTATATCTATGCCCCATCAACTGCCACACCGCCTAACTCTGGAAGAAGAGTTGCCATTGGAAATGTGAGCATGAACGGCATAACCAACACATGTATAACCGGACCTCCAACTGTAATTACAACAGTACCAACTTCTATAACTTGCTTTACAGCAAACAGTGGTGGCAATGTAACGTTAGATGGAGGAGCAGCTGTTACCTCAAGTGGTATTTGTTGGAGCACAACACCCAATCCAACAATTTCAAATAACACAACAGTTAACGGTTCTGGTTTAGGAAATTATTCAAGTATAATGACAGGCTTATTACCCTCCACAACTTATTATGTTAGGGCTTATGCCATAAATAGTGCAGGTGTTGGTTATGGCCTTGTTTATTCATTTACAACGCCACCTCCAACCCCAACCCTTATCACCAATCTCTCCTCTTTGTCATTTGGAACAGATACCACTAACAGTTGCTCAACCCCTTTATCATTCAACATTTCAGGATTTTACTTAAATACTGCCGACAGCATCATTACCATAACTGCACCTCCTGGATTTAGGGTTTCTACAAATATTGGAGGTGCCTATTATCCATACATCCAGCTGCCTTACACAGGAAATTCATTGCCCACCACAACGATATATATAACTTTTTGTCCAACACAAATTATTAATTATAACAACAACATCACTTGCACTGCAGTTGGCGCATTAACACAATACATCAACGCAACAGGAACAGGTGTAAGCAATACAGATTCTTTACCCATTATTCAGGGATTAAGTAACAGAGGAAAAGAATTCTGGACAGGATATGGATCCACAGAATACATGTACAGCACCAATGAACAGGAGTTGCAATTCACATTTAGTAATTCAAACAACGTAGCTGCCAATGTAAATGTTTCCATTCCATTACTCGGATATGCATTCAATGTAACGGTACCGGCTAATAGCGCTTTTACTACTGCAGCAGGACAAATCCCTAAGGCCGGTGCTACTGATGCCAGGTTACCTACAGAAGGTGTTTTTAACAGAGGTATTTTAATCACTAGTGATACGCCGATTGTTGCGTATTGCCATAATGTATCTCAAAAATTGTATGCGGCAACCGTATTGTTTCCAGTACCAACTTTAGGAAAAGAATATCGTTCATTAAATTATCTTCAACGAACCAATTTCGATAGTGCAAAATCTTATCTATTCATTGTGGCCACTGAAGACAACACAACGCTTGAAATTACATTACCTACAGGAATAGCCACCAACACACATCCCGCTGGATCAGTGTTTACACAGGTTTTAAACAGGGGACAAGTATTAAATCTAATGGGAAAATCCACATCAAGTAGCGCTCCTTTTACTGCTATGGATTTAAGTGGCACATTGGTAAAATCAATTGCTGTAAATGGGATTTGTAAACCATTTGCAATGTTTTGCGGGAGTACAAAAAATACCATTGATTGTAGTAATGGCGGAGGAGGTTCTGGAGATAATTTATTTCAACAAATGATTCCACGTCAAGCTTGGGGAAATAAATACATTGCCATTCCAACAGTTCCATTAAAAAATAATTTTTACCGTATTCTCGTTTCAGATCCTGCAACAGTTGTAAAAAGAAATGGAGTTCCATTAACTGGTTTGGTAAATAATTATTACGAATACTATAATAGTACAGCAACCGTAGATGTGATAGAAGGCAATAAACCAATTTTAGTGGCACAATACATGACCACCAAATCGCAGTGTACCAATGGTTCTACGGGCGATCCAGAAATGATATATCTAAGTTCACTACAACAATCCATAGACACCATAACATTTGTATCATCACCATTAGGGGTAACAAATAGTCGCGCTCATTATTTGAATGTAGCCATACCAGCTGCTGGTGTAGCCACGTTTAAATTAGATGGTGTATTAAGAGGCGCTTCTTTTTTACCCGTACCATTTGACCCAACAATTTATTATGCACAGTTTACTGGACTTACTGAAACTTTTCACAATATAACGGCTCCTACAGGATGCAATGCTACTGCTTATGGCGTTGCTCAAGATGAGAGTTATGGATACAATGCTGGTACAAATTTGAAAACACAATTGCCAGATTATTTGTTACAAAATCAATATGGTACAGGCCCCTCTCCTGTTGCCTGCAGAAACAATGAATTCTATTTAAACGCAACATTGGCCTATATTCCAACGCAATTAGAATGGCATTTTTTCAGCAATCCAAATTTAACTCCGAATCAAAATTTCATTCAAACAAACCCCATTCCTTTTGATAGTTTTTATGTAAACAGTCAGATTTATTATGTGTTCAGAAATCCCAACACATTTTTATACAGTCAAATTGGACAATTTAATTTTGAAGTGATTGCTACGCTTCCAATTCCTGATGCATGTGATACTAAAAAAACCTATGCTTATGTTGTAGATGTCATAGAAAAACCAAGAGCTGCATTCAATTTCACTACAGCCAATTGTTCTCAAAGTTCTATTTCATTTTTAGATCAATCCATTGCTAACGGACTTATTTTAGACCAATGGAGTTGGACTTTTGGAGATCCATCTTCAGGCAATAACAACAACACCATACTTCAAAATCCAGCGCATTCGTTTTCAAATTCTGGTTCGTATTCGATAAATCTACACATCACCACATTGGAAGGTTGTTATGATGACACCACCGTAATTGTAAATCTAATTGTAGCACCCAATATTTTCAATCTCAATTCGCCAAGCATTTGCTACAGCACAAATACACAAACTGCTTTTTTAAATTATGATTCTACAATTGGCGCTCCCAATAATTTTAGCATTACCTGGAACAGTAGCCCTGCAAACAGTTTGCAAAACATCATTTCAGTCACGCTTATTTCATCACCCATAAGTTTATCCGTTCCAGCAAATACAGCACCTGGAACTTACACTGGATTTATAGTAGTTACGAATGCGAGTAACTGTAGTAGCGACAGTATTCCATTCAACATCAACATCAGTGATTTGCCACAATTAATCATTAGCGGACAAAATCCAAGTTGCCAAAACGAATGCGATGGTTCGATACAAATAAATGTAACGGGTGGAACTGCGCCATACTTTTATAATTTATCAGCTAACACTCCACCTGTAAATATCAGCTGGAGTGGAACTAGTGATACCACCATTTATAATTTATGCGAAGGAAATTATGTAGTTATTGTAACTGACAGCAATGGTTGCACGACCAATAGAATGGCTTATGAAATAACAGAAAAAAATGCACCTTGTATAAAAATAATCAGCATCTTGGCTGATGCTTTTTCTGAGAAAGAATCTGATGAAGAAATTCTGTTTTTAAAAACTGGCAACAAAAAAATAAAAGTAAATAATATCAAAGTAAAATGGCCTACTGGAGAGAAATGGCAAGGCTTCTGCGATAATGTAGAATACGTAAAAAATGCTAACCGTAAAATCATTGCAGGCGGAAAATTAATCCCTGTTGAATCAAATCAATTTATTCCAGAAAATTCAAATCTTATCATTGTCAGCAGCAACAAGCTTTTCACCAATTCCATAGATCTGTCAAAAATTGCAGAGCAAGTTTTTATTTTATTTCAATGCAGTTATGAAGCAAACAAAACTGATTATTTGAATGACAATATAAATGAAAACAAAGAGGTTGAATTAGAAATCAGTGTTGGTGAAGATTGTGTAGAGAAGGTGATGTATAATCCTTCGAGGTTAAGGAGGAATAAGAAATAGAAAGTGATGATTTTTTAAAAAATTATCTTTTGAATTATTCTATTACTTAAAAGGACAATTATCTTATCGGTTGGGTATGGATTTATTGAAATTCTTGTACTTTAAAATTAATTGGATTTAATCAGAGCGAGAAACATATTGAGAATGAAGAAAAAAGTCAGAACTCAAAAAATTAGAGAGAGACAGAATGAGAAAGAGTACAATTATCTAACCAAGTGGTAATAGATTTGATAAGCTTAGTTAATACATAATAGCACTACCTTAACCAATTTAGTCACGAAAAATGCTAATCCTTTATTAAACGCACAGAAAAGCCATTTAACTTAATACTGTAATACTTACTGACATCATCATTGCCATAACTCAATCCGATAGACCAAGCCACGCTGGAACAAGAAAGTGAAGAATTGACTTCTGTATTACTCCACCAAAAACCAATATTGCGAATATATTTAAATTTACTAAAATTTCGAATGCCGGCCGGAAGGCCAGTAAAGCCACTGCTATTATTTGCTCCACTATTGGGCATCATCCAATGTGAAGTACCGGCCTCTTTCATAGCTTGGCCAGCAGTTGCACTTTGAGAGCCAGTTGTTGTGGTGTCAGCTCCAAAATCTATACACTTTACAAATTTGTTCCACTCTGGGTCACTAGGAACGTGCCAGCCCTGTGGTGCTAAGCCTCTTGGATCATTCACCGCATACCAATTATACAACTTGCCATAATGCCAATACTTAACACTATCGTTTTCGTACCAACACCAAGCACCTGTTGTTAATTTTTGCCACTGATTCTCATCAGTAACCTGCGGTATTACATCTCCATTTCTATAACGGCTTACACTCAAATTGTCTGTAGTCCATATTTGACCACAACTAGTTATGATACTTGGATACATATTACCATTAGTATCAGTAACGCTTGGGCCATTTTTGAATGAATATTTCTGAGCGTATATGGTATTGCTAAAGAATAGTATAAAAAAAGTAAAAGAAATAAATCTTAAAAGATTTGAATGCATAATTTATAATTTAAGTTTAGTATCAAAATTAGTTAACCTGACTTCCTTTTTTATTTCTCCCTATATTCATTTCCAATTCTATCAATGTAAAAATAACTATCACCAATGCCAACGCAAGCAAATCCATTTTTAAAGTCTTGGGATATTTTATCATATTTAAGCTGAATTATTTCATTCCCAGAGTAATCGATAAAACCAATCTTATTGTTTAGTTTAACACAGGCCAATCCTTCACTAAATTTATGATGACCAAAATCATCCGAAAAAAAATCAATTTCTTCATACTTCATCGGAATGACTTCCTCACCCATTTTATTTATGAACCCAATTTTATTTTCATTAGATTTTACCATTGCATAGCCTTCAAAAAAGTTTAAAATTTCTTGATATTTTATTGAGGGTTTTAATATCTCATTTCCTGTAGAATCTAAAATCCCTATACCTTTTTCTCTTACCTTAAATGGTATTAACCCATCGCTGAAAGAAATAGGATGATTGTAATTATTTATTCCAAATTCTTTCCATCTATAATTCAATAATTTTTTAGTATTAGTTCGTAAATTAATTAATTCAACAAATGCTGAATCCTTGTAATTACTATGTGATGAAATTGAAATCCCATCTGAAAGCTTTGAAAGAACATCATATTTTAATGGCAGCACAACATTTCCATCTTTATTTATAAAACCATAATCGCCATATTTAGATTTTATACCAACCCTAGCCACATTTTCTAAAAAGTCATCGGCTTGATCATAAATTAAGGGTATTATTTCTTTACCATTTTTATCTATATATCCGTATTTTCTGATTTTTATTTTTGTGCTTTCTGTTATTCCATTAGAATCAGTTATAGCATAGTTTGACTCATCTTCAAATTCTTTATATACCATTGCAATTCCTTCAAAAAACGGTCGAATTCCACTATATTTCGACCACAATGACAACTTTCCAGTGCCGTTAATTAACCCACATTGATTAGCTAAAATTACACCAGACTTACTAGCTAAACCTACTATTGAAAAATTCCCATCAAAATCAGATATCCAATCATATTTGCAACAATTTAATAAAAGTCCTTCTGAAGAAATCAATCCCCATTTCCCATATTTTTTTACAACAGCCAACCCGTTATGAAACATTCTAGCACCATCAAATTCATTTTGAACTGATTCTTGAGCTTCCCAAATTACAGGTTTCATAGTTGCAGAATCGACATAGATATATTTACCATCTTTTTTTAAAAAAGGCACTAAAGTTTGAGCCTGTATTGTATTAAATGCAAAAAAAAATAAAATTAAAGTGCGCAATTTTTTTTTCATTCAAAATTTATTTAGTGGTTAATAATATTATTATAGTTAAAAACAAATTTAAATATCTCTTTTGATTCTAAATAATAAACGGCAAGCAATATGAACATTCCTAATATTTGAATGTCATTCCCAATAGCTACAATTCTATTATTGCCTAAGTTTTTTTTCAGAAGAATATTTCGGATAAAAATAATTTTGTGTTTAGTCTATTAAATTCGCCAAAACGTTTTGAGTGTTTTTACTACTGAGTTTTAACCGTTTCCATCACATGAAAATAGTAGTATATTCTATATCATTTGAAAAGATTTCTTTGAAGCGTTCAAAGAAATCTTTTATAACCGTTGGTTGATTTGAAGTGATTTTATGTAAACAATTTCAAGCGAAATGGCTAATATTTTTCACAAGCATTACATAGTTTTCTTAACGTATCTAACAATATTTCGAAAAACTACTCCTTTAAAAAAATCTAAATTAATATTTCACCATAATCTTTTGATGTTTTATCAATTTACCTGAAACTCAATAGTATCAATAGTTTCGCCAGCCAAATTGCATTTCAATATGTACGTTCCAGCCGACAGATTATTCGGTAACTTCATCGTCAACACTTGATTCTCAGAAGTCAATGCAACCAAGGCTGACTTGATAAATTGGCCTGAGGTTGAATACAAGTCCAATTGATACTTTCCAACAGCATGGCCTTTGAAAGTCAAACAAACTTTGTGATTAACAACCGGATTAGGATAAATTAAAATTTCCGGTTTTACTGCGTTGAATCCCACTTTAACTATATTGCTATATGTTGATGAGCCATCTAATTCAACTGCTTTTATTCGATAGTATAAATTGCTGTTATTAGCAGTATTGTCTTCAAAATGATAGGTATTCGTTGATGCATTATTGAAGGGCTGAACTGAATTGGATACGGATTCAAATACACGCGCATCATTGCTACGCTGTACTTCAAAATGATTTAATGAAGATTCATTTTCAGTGTTCCAGTCAACCAACACCTTTTGTTCATTTTTTCTGATGGCTTTTATTTGTGTAAATTGAAGCGGCAACGCGATTGATGGTTCCATTACAATCATGAATCGATTATATGCGGCTGAAGTCGTATTGCTCACCACACTGAAATCATAATGTGTGGTATCTGCAAACGAAAGTATGGTTCTGGTTTGTAAGTGCTGATCAATAATGTATGGAACAAGTCCATTTGACTCCATTTGATAAGGCTTGAAATTAAACCTGTAGTTACCTGTTCTCAATCCCTTTGTAGAATAGAAGATGGTATCATTTAATGAAATGGGTTGACGCGCCTCAATTGCAAAAGATTTGCCATCTCTTGTTAGTGAGAAACTTTCTGCAGAGTTCGATAATTTAGGTGCATCATCCGCATTGTAATCATTTGAATAAGCTGAACCTGTGACTAAAAAATTCCCATCTGCCAATTTATACTCTCCGTTCAACAATACATATAATCCAGATTCGAATAATTGTTTTTCGGTGCTGTCTATTGAAGATGGATTATTCTCCCTATTAACCAATACACTTCCACTCGTTTTTGCATTTTCATTAAAAGTTACCAAACCGCCAGAACCAGTGGCATGCATGAAGAAAGCTTGACCCGATTGAATTTTCGGAGCTGCAACTGAAGTTGGATAATTGCTCGTTCCTCCTGGAACAGGTATCCAGTTATTAACTGCACTAATTGTTTGATAACCCCCATTACCATATGTGCCCGTTAACCTGGGATCCCAAACATAATAAGCATTGTCGATTGAATTGCCTCTGTCAAAAACCACACCAGCTGTGTTGGTAAAATCAATGGCTGAAGGATAAGGATTACCAATAGACTGATAACCTCCTGCAGCAATACGAATAACAGCAGGCGCATCAGCACCAAGTGCATGAATCGTACCTCTTGAACGCAAAGTAGTAGGCTCAGGTAATTGTGATATAGTGGTTACGTTTCTGTTGCCTCGAATAAAAACCATGAACCCCTTTCTATTTTGTATCGGGTAATTAATTGTACTTGGTATGCCTGTGAAAATATTTGTTGCCGTATCATAAATTTTCATAGAAGAAGAAGTAGATCTAACATCAAAACCAAGGGCAAGCGCATCTTGTAAATCACTCGTAATTTGTATACCATAACCAGGGTTTGGATTTTGATTTGGCAAAGTCGCATTCTCTTGCCATGATTGTTTTACAGTTTGTGTACCACGTATTGGTGCTGTGATGAACTGCCATGATTTTCCATGTTGGCCGATTCCACTTCCAGTAGGGATATATCTTTCCACAACAAATCTGCCATTCCCGTAAGTGAATCCTGCATTAGATCCAATTGCAGATACTGAGGCTGTGGCATTGGCATCTGATTTTAAGGTAATGTCAAAATTTCCAAGTGATAAAATTCCATTGGTGGGCTTCAGCTCCAAGCTGATGTTAATTGAATTGTCTAAACTTACACCCGCAGAATTGTTAATCTGTAGTGTATTCATACGAACAATATTACCTGGTCCAGGAAATGTTTGTGTGGTTGTTCCTGTAAGACTTATAATGCCATTATTAGTTACAGATCCATTATTTACGAAATTACCATTAACAAAAAATGTTGCACTACTATCTATTTTAAGTGATGTACCCGGATTCAAGGTAATAGTTGCACAATTAGCTGTACTACTGATTACGGGGTAATTGGTTAACCCTGCGTTTAATACCACATTTCTTGGAGCACTGGGTATTCCACCGCACCAATTGACTGGATCGTTCCAATTTGTGTTTATACCCAACCATGAAGAAACGTTTGCAGGAATACTGCCTGAAATGATAATTGAAGTTGAATCAAAACAACCAAAACTATTACCAACTAAAACAGCATATGTTCCAGAATTGCTGACAGTTATTGTAGATGTTGCACCCAAACCACTACCCCATGTATATTGTGTTCCGCCTGATGCAGTAAGCAATATAGAAGGACTCGAACAACTGATTGTAGTTGATGGATTAGCATTAATTATTGCAACAGGTGATGCGTTAATGGTTATTCTTCCATTATAAGTCGATGCATTACAAAATGGACCAACGGTAGAAACGGTGTAATTGAATACACCTGCCTGTGTCGACGTTCCACTGATGGTGAATATCCCTTGATTGAATACGCCAGTAACACCTGCAGGCAACCCGGTAACATTAACGTTTGTGATATTACCTGTAGCTTGTAAAACAATATTAACGATTGGACTTCGTAAGCAAATGGTTTGATTAGCCGTTGAAAGCGGAGAAGTCAGAGATATGGCCTGTCCACGACAAATAATTTGTCCGTAGAATGTACGTGAAGCACAAGTTGATGAAAGCGAAATGGTATAATTGTAAGTACCAAATGCGGTAGGTGTTCCAGTGATAAGTAGATTGAAACCATCATACGTGTACGTGACACCGTTAGGCAGGCCAGAAACCACTACACTACCTCCAGATCCAACGGCCAAGGAAACTGGAATAATATTGGTATTGATACAAACAGTTTGTGTATCTGTTGATGGACTGGAAACCAAATTGATAAACGGAGCCATTGATGCGAAAGAGATATCATCAATGCCGAAACTATTTCCAAGCGGTGAAATTTGAGTATTGGTTATTGACAATATTGCTGAAGTAGATGTACCTGAATTCCAAACGGTATAGAATCTTGTCCAGTTGTCTGCAGATGTGTCTGAGTTGCCTCTATTAGGCAGACTTAGTATGTTTCCTACTTGTGTTGAATTGATACTGAATTTCAACTTACCATTGAACCCAATACTATTCAAACTCATACCCCATGCAGAAAAGTAATAATCAGTATTCGGAGTAACCTGTACGGTGTCTTGCCACAAAATTGGAGTGGCAAAAGCATAACCGTGTACAATCATGAATTTCCCATTTCCTGTAGTGTGGTCATGACCCCAGCAAAGATCACTATAATTATTCGCATTGGTGCCGATACCATATCTACCTGAAGGATAAAGTTCACGTTGATAATTAATCGAGTCTGGTACATAAATATACCTTTGTGTACCAGTCGGTGAAGTCACAAATCCTGTATTCCCCTGATTGAAATTCCAGTTGGTTACAAGTTCAGTAGAAACGGAAATAGTTGCAGAAACACGACATCCATTATTATTTGTGGCTGTAACGGTATAATTCCCTACAAGATCCACAATTGTTGTATCTGTTAATGCCCCGTTATTCCAATAGTAAGTATAATTTCCTGTGGGATTAAGTACTGCTTTTAGCTTTACCCTACCTGGCAAAGTGCAATAATCCGAAACAATGTTCAGTGTTGGAAGCGCTGTTGCTGTAATTGTACCTGTTGCAGTAGTGGTAGTGGTTGTACTAGAACAAATTCCTCCTGTAACTGACAAAGTGTAATTGAAAGTTCCATTTTGAGTTGGAATTCCGCTAATGGTAATGATACCCGAAGCTACAGCATAAGTAACCCCAGCTGGTAATCCCGAAACAGTCACTGCACTCGGACTTATATTTCCACCTGCGTTGTAAACGATATTGTTTATGGCATTCCCAGTACAAACAGTCTGTACATTACTGCCTGGGGCAGATGTCAATACCAATGATTGTCCCTGAGAAACAATCTGTCCCCGGAAGGTTTTTGGAACACAACCACTGATTGAAACGATATAGTTAAAAGTACCCAAAGTTGTGGGTGCTCCACTGATGGTCAAGTTGTAGCCATCAAAATTATGTGTCACTCCAGCTGGCAAACCTGTAACAACCGGTGGCAGTGAATCCAAACCGATTGCAAGATTAACAGGTACAATCGGCGAATTTAGACAAACAATTTGTGTATCTGTAGATGCAGGTGAAACCAAAGAAATGAAAGGACCAAAAGCTCCAATTGAAATGTCATCTAAGCCAAAACTGTTACCCAGTGAAATAGTTTGCACATCCGTTATTGCAAATGATGCGATAGTTGCTGTACCTGAATTCCATGTTCCATAAAAACGTGTCCAGTTGTCTGGTGCTGTAGGGGATTGTCCGTGATTGACCAATGCCAAATTTGTCCCTAATTGATTGCCATTGACAGTGAATTTGAGTATGGGATTATTATTCAAACTGTCCAAGCCCTGCGCCCAAGCTGAGAAATAATATAGGGTGTTGGGAACAACATTTACTGTTTTTTCCCAAGCTGGTACTTGAATCAATGGAAACCCATGAACAATCATGAATTTTCCGTTACGTGTCGTATGATCATGACCTTGGTAAGAAGCGTTGAAATTGTTGGCATTTGTATCAACTCCATAAAAACCAGGCGTCTGCAATTCCGTTTGTATGCCAGGAGCATCTGGAACATACTGATATTGTTGATTGAAAAATAAAGGGGTATTAAATCCTGTATTGCCAGCACTGAAATCTCCATTCACGGCCAATTCAAATCCAGCTCTTACTGAAGCTGTACTTGAACATCCAGTGCCTGTATTGGTCACAGTAACTGAGTAAAGACCTGCAGAATTGACCGAAGTCGTATCTCTTGTTGTGCCATTACTCCACAAATAAGTATATGTTCCGGTTGGAGTAGCTGTAGCAGTCAATTTAATTTTACCAGGAATTGCACAATAGCCAGTTCTAATAGAAACCGTAGGTTTTGCAATAACCCTTATTACTCCTGTTGAAGGTAACGCAGAACCGCAACTAACCGTAGGCGTTATGGTATAATTGTATGTACCTGCCGTAGTCGGAGTACCGAAAATATTGACCGTGTTTGACGCAAAAACATAGTTAACGCCAACGGGTAGGCCAGAAATATTTACATTGGAAATATTTGCAGCAGCTACATAACTGATTCTACGCATCGTATCTCCCAAACAAACACTCTGATTGTTTGTTCCCGTTGCAGATGTTAATGCCATACCAACAGTCACAACAATGCTGGCTACAGTTTGACAGCCTACACTATTGGTTACGGTTACACTGTAAGTTCCAGAAGTGGTAACAGAACAAGTGTCTGTATTTCTTCCTGTTGACCATGAGAAATTATGTGTCCCCGTAGGAGAAGGGATAGCTTTGAGTAAAGCCTTTCCTGGCAATGTACAGTAATCGATGGTAATGTTTACAGTAGACTTAACTTTTATGTTGATGGTGCCCGTATATGTATTGGTTGCCGAACAACCACCCCCAGTGATGGAAATCGTATAGTTAAAAACACCACTAACCGTTGGTGTTCCACTTATCGTCAATATCCCAGCAGTGAAATTGTAATCAACACCTGCAGGAAGTCCAGTCACACTAACACCTGTTACCGAAGTAACAGCAGAGTAAACAATATTTGTAATGGGCGAATTGAAACAAATAGCTTGGTTTGTTGTAGTTGCAGCTGATGTGAGCAAGAGATTAGAGCTTTGTACTTTTATCTGACCAAAAAATCTTGCCACTGAGCAACCTGATGTAGTAATGGTGTAATTATAGGTCCCGGCAACAGTTGGTGTTCCAGAAATGGTAAGCGTAGTATTGGTGATCGTCATGGTTACACCAGCCGGAAGAGGAGGGGTAACAGTTGGTACTGCTCCTGACCCATAAGTGAATGTGGTCGGCTGTATTGGCGTATTGATACAAACGAATTGAGTGTCTGTAACTGGATTTGATGTAAGGGTAATGTAAGGTGTTATCTTTCCTATTGAAATATCATCTAACCCAATTGCATTCCCTGCAAAAAAGTTATTAGCTGAAGGTTGATTTTGAATTGAGAAAATTGCTGTGGTATTATTGTTTGAATTCCATGTAGCGTAGAACCGTAACCAGTTATCTGGTGCAGATGATGACCGACCATGAGCAATCAAATTTAGATTGTTTCCAATCTGATTACCATTTACTAGAAATTTAAGTGAAGCATAATCACCTGAGCTGTCTAAACCCATAGCCCATCCAGAGAAATAGTATGTGGTATTCGGCTGAACAGTCAATGTTTGCTGCCAAAGAATTGGTTCTTGAGAAGTTTGAGGCGAGCCAGGTGAAGTTGGATAGCTGTGAATGATCATGAATTTTCCTGTTCGGCTAGTGTGATCATGACCGTAATAGTTAACGTTATAGTTATTGGCATTGGTGTCTACACCATACAATCCGGTTATTAATAATTCTCCTTGGAAATTGACAGAATCAGTTACAAAAGTATAAGCAGGTAAGTTCCCTGTTGCAACAGATACAAAACCCGTGTTCCCTGAACTGAAATTACCATTCACAGATATCTCGGTATTAACTAAGTAGCTAGCTATAGCTCTACAACCAACAGTATTTGTAGCAGTCACAGTAAAGTTTCCTGCTGTATTAACCAATGCAGTGTCACTTACAGAACCTGAGGACCAAAGATAAGTATATGCACCTGAAGGACTAGGGGTAGCAGTTAGTTTTACCCGGTTGCTCACAGCACAATAATCAGCAGTAATTGTAACCGTTGGATTTGCATTGACGATGATCGTACCCGTTTTTGTATAAGAGATGGGCAAATCATTACCACAAAGGCTTCCAGTAAAATTAAGGGTATAGTTAAAGGTTCCCAACTGTGTAGGCGAGCCGGAAATAGTGATGTTACCTGCACTGAAATTTGCTGTAACTCCAGTTGGTAAACCAGACGCATTATAAGAAATTAAATTTCCTCCGGCAGAATAGACAATAGGTGTTATTGAGGTATTCAAGCATGCATTCTGATTAGAAGAAGTTGGCGAAGATGTCTGAACCAACCCAATACTTACAGTTTTGGTTCCGGTTGAACGGCAACCTGTGGAATTGATCACAGAAACACTGTAAGTTCCAGAAGTCCTCACCATAATAGTATCTGTAGTAGAACCAGTGTTCCATAAAAATGTATGAACTCCTGAAGGTTGAGGCACTGCTTTTAAAACGAGACCACCTGGTGTATAGCAAGAGTCAACAGAAATATTGATTATTGGTAAAGCAACAACATTGATGTTGCCAGTCACAGAAGCACCACCTGAACAATTTCCTCCAGTTGTGGTAATCGTATACGTATAATTTCCTGCTTGTGCTGGTGTTCCTGAAATGGAGAGTGCTCCAGAAATGAACGAAAAAGTAACTCCGTTTGGTAAGCCTGTAACATTAGGCACTGTTGTATTTCCAATAATATTGTAAGAAATACGAGTAATGGCATTGCCAATGCAAAATGTTTGGTTGTCGGTGCCTTGTGGTGAAGTGAGTATCAAATTCTGTGATTGAGAAATAATTTGACCATAAAAAGTTTTAATGGCACAACCACTTGTGGCGACAGAATAGTTAAAAGTTCCTGCAATTGTTGGACTACCGGAAATGGTCAACTGATATCCGTTGTATGTGTAACTTACTCCAGCAGGTAATCCAGTCACCACAGGTAAACCACCCGATCCAATGACCATTGTAACGGGTATAATAGGTGTATTTATACAAACAGTTTGCGTATCGGTGGCAGCACTAGAAGTTAGTGAAATAAACGTAGATAATGGACCTATAGAAATATCATCCAATCCAAAAGCATTTCCTCGGAATGTTGCAGTAGAATCATAAATTGAAAAGACGGCAGATGTTGCAGAACCTGAGTTCCAGGTTGCATAAAATCTCAACCAATTGTTAGGAGCAGTTGGTGATAACCCATGAGGTGGAAGTGACAGCGGGTTTCCAATATTTACACCATTCACAGCAAATTTCAAAATTGGTGTATTTGTCGAAGCTGTACTGTCTATTCCCATCGCCCAACCTGAAAAATAATAAGTAGTATTCGGCATTACATTTACAGTATCTGCCCAAACCATCGGCTTGATAAAACTGTAACCACGAACAATCATAAAATTTCCTGTGCCTGTAGTATGATCTTTTCCATAATAAGCAGCATTATAGTTGTTTGCATTTGCACCAACCCCATATCTACCTGAGGCAGAAAGTTCTCTTTGGTAATTTGGTGAATCAACATAATATCGATAAGATGCTCCAAACAAAGGCGGACAAGAGAAACCAACGTTTCCAAGCGTGAAATTACCATTATAGACTAGTTCTTGTGATACACTCAAAGTGGCGACAGCACTTCCGGCACATCCTGTACTAGTGGAAGTTGAAGCTGTGGGTGTTACAGTGACGCTGTAATTGCCAGCGGTACTAGCATAAGTAGTATCACGAACTCCACCATTAGACCAAAGATAAGTATATGCATTTGTTGCTCCAGTATTGTTTGGTGTAACTACAGCAGTCAATTTGATTCTATTCGGTGTTGCACAATAATCTGCAATAATGCTTACAGAAACGCCTGAAATGATTCTTACCACACAGTTTTGTGAAGTAATCGTACCGCATCCATTGGTTATTTCAACAGTGTAAGTACCAGTATCAGCTATCGAAACATTTGACTTCGTATATGGATTGGAGTTAGCATTCGTAATATTGAGGCCATTCTTCTTCCATTGAAAAGTATTTGTACCAGAAATAGAGACAGGTATAGATAGTGAGCCACCAGGACATAAATTGATTGAAGCTGGCGGTTGTGTTGTTATTGATACATTTGAGTTTACTATAATAGAACCTGTTGTAGTGATATTACCACAACCACCTGTAAGTGATATTGTGTAATTAAATGTTCCTGTTGCAGTTGGAGTACCACTGATTGTTGCTGTATTAGCTACCCAAGTTCCTGTGACACCATTTGGGAGGCCAGAAAAAGTTGCTCCTGTAGCGCCAGTAGTGGTATATGTTATGTTTGTGATGGGTTGATTTACGCATTTTGTCTGTGCATTTGTACCTGCTGCTGAACTTAATGCAATGGTATTATTGGCTGTAACCACAATACTTCCTGTTGCTGTAATCGTTCCACAACCCCCTGAAAGTGTAACTATGTAATTGAATGTGCCACTCGCTGTTGGCGTTCCACTAATTGTAATAACATTTGAATTTGATCTCGCACCACTAACACCCGCAGGCAATCCTGTAAAAGTAGCGCCAGTAGCACCCGTAGCATTATAAGTGATATTTGTAATTGGCGTGTTGATGCATTTTGTTTGCGCATTTGTTCCTGCTGCTGAACTAAGTGTTATGGTATTGTTGGCAGTAACAACAATACTTCCATTTGCGGTTGCATTTCCACAGCCCCCAGTTGGCGTAACTATGTAATTGAATGTGCCACTCGCTGTTGGTGTACCACTGATCGTAACAACATTGCCCGAAAATGATGATGTCACTCCTGCAGGAAGACCTGTTACTGTTGCCCCAGTAGCCACGTTAGTTAAGTAGGTTATGTTTGTAATCGCTGTGTTGATACATTTCGTCTGAGCATTCGTTCCAGTGCCTGAACTTAATGTGATGGTGGTGAGTGGTGAAACTGTAATACTACCTGTGGCAGTAATTGTTCCGCAACCACCTGTTAGTGTAATGGTGTAGTTAAATGTGCCACTCGCTGTAGGTGTACCACTGATTGTAACCACATTACCCGCAAATGATGATGACACTCCTGCAGGAAGGCCCGACACCGTAGCTCCGGTAGCTCCTGTACACGAGTAAGTGATATTTGTAATTGCTGTATTGATACATTTTGTCTGAGCATTTGTTCCAACAGCTGAACTTAGTGTGATGGTATTATTTGGGTTAACATTAAATGTGGATATTGTACTCGTATCTGTACCGCAAGACCCACTAGCGACAACGTAATAATAAAATATACCTGTTGTTGAGGTTGATGGTGAATAATTTGAAGATGTTGCGTTCACAATTGCAGATCCACCAGAATATGATGCAACTGAGTTAGAAAACCATTGATAATTAATATTACCCATGCCAACTGCGTCAATAGAAAGTGGTGTTGGTACTGCATTGGCACAAATTGAAGTATTTAATGCAGGTTGAGTTCTAATTTGTGGGATACATGACCGAATTGCAATTAAGACAGAACCCCATCTCGACGATAATGAAATTGAGTCAGAACTGGCACCGATGGCACCTATTGTATTTTTTGGTGCCCAAGCCGCTCCTACTGATGTGTTGGTTCCGATTTGGTCCTGAATTTCGGTTAAAGCAGATGGATTAGTCGCTCGCCAAAAACTGTTATTCCAAAAATTTGCACTTGTGGTAGTACCTGCTGTCTGACCAAGCATTACTACCGCAGTTTTTGGCGTATTCGTGCTGATGCTGTTTGCAGTAACAAACCTTGAATTACCAATATTCAAAGTTGTACTTACAGTATCAATTGGCCTTATAGTATCAACTGCAGAAAAAGTAAGAATACCAACAGAACCATTAGAGGCTCCTGTGCCAAGAGAAAATGTATAACTCAATGTACTGATGTCATTGCTATTAACAATTTTATAAAGTATGGTTGCATAGGTGGTGGTAGTACCTAATGCGCCGCTTTTAAGTAAGGTCCAACCTGAAGAAGTAGCAATTGTGTTATTTCCATTGGTGGCAATATTGGCAATCATCAAATCACCAATGCTGGTTCCATTTGGTTTATTTACGGCAATATTCGTTCCTGATATAAAGGTGGATGATGAAGCTTGTGAACGAAAAATTGATTGCCCATTTAAAAGCAAATTTGAAGAAAAACACAACAAACCAATTATTATCAGTTTGAATGTTATGTTGAAATGTTTTATTCTAAGGTTTTGCAACATTGATGAATTTATAGGTCAAGAAAAAAACGATTTTTTCGATTTAATGAACTTAAAAAGAAAACATAGGTGGATTTGTGGATTTCACAAGGATGGAAGGGATACTTTTAAACGGAGCGCAAAGTAGACAGAAAAATTGGCAAATCAAAATGCTATGAAGCATATTTTTAATAAAAATCCTTTCTTATCTGAATCAACAAGCTTATAAGAATTAGGCGTTTTTTCAGAAAAATAATTAGATTTAATCAGTACGAGAAACAATGTGATAAAAAAGAAAAAAGTCAGAACTCAATAATTGCTCTCGCACTCATTTTCGTTCTGACTTTTTGTACTGTTAGGAGGACAATTATCTAACCAGATGGTGATTGATTTGTTGGAATTTGTCAAGATTGAACAACCAAGTCTGAGGTATAGTCCTTTAAAAAATTGGGACAAAAATCCATTCCATTAGGCCACTCTAAACCACCTCCATTATCAATTGATACCTGATTGAAATAATCCTTCTCCAATAATGGTGCGCTGATACCTTTTCCAATTAAAGTTGTAAAGTCAATAACTTTTGATTCTCCATCTTGAAATTGAAGCCAAATCTGGAAATTCTCTTGAATTTTAAATGCAATAATTTTATTCATTTTGATACAATTAAATTAGTGGCTCTATTTTTTTTATCTCTTTCATTTCTGATGCTAATTTCCAATCTTCCAACAACTCATCTCTGTGTATAAATGCCCACTCTAAAACCAATGCATGTGCTCTTGCTGGCAACTGTCCTCGAATAATATTTAAAGTATTAATGTCGTATTCTGCAGTTGAGTCTTGATAAATTGCATGAAAATGTGGCGGATTATGGTCTCCAAAATACATCCTTATTATTATTCCAAAAAAGCGACTTATCTCGGGCATGATTAATATTTTATTATTTCTATGAAATTACAAAATAAAAATAAAAATGCCCCAGAATTTCTTCTGAGGCATTATATCATTTGTTATTTTACAAAACAACTATTGTATTATAAAACAACACTGTACCGGGGAGCAGACTTGAACTGCCGACCTCAGGGTTATGAATCCTGTGCTCTAACCAGCTGAGCTACCCCGGCGTCCTTGGTTAAAGGGTGGCAAATGTATAAAATATTGTCTACTTGAAAAAGAAATTAATCAACAATAATTAAAAAATCATTTTTTTCTAGCTGATTCTTGCTTTCCAAGGTACTTCTGGAGCCGAAAGCAAATGGCCTATATATCTAGATAGCACAAATAAATAATCACTTAACCTGTTCAAATATTTTAT
>CANFUJ010000012.1 GCA_947450165.1 Chitinophagaceae bacterium | reverse complement strand
TTGCTTATAACCGTTTGTGTAACACCGAATGGAGGATATGGGCCACTAGTTGAAATCTTTAGAATCAAAGTGGCTACGGAATCACATCCTGCGGCATTAGTTCCTCTCCAAGTTTTTGTACCACTTGTTGAATAAGTAACTCCATTCCAAGTATAGTTTACACAAGCAGCTATTGTATCGGTTGATGTGGTTGGGGTTTTGATGGTAGCTGTAACAACAGTTCTTGAATTACTTAACAAGCTTCCTTTTACGAAGTTCGATGATGTACCAGACAATGCGAAATTGTACATTGAACCATTTCTATTGTTGCCTGAAGCGTCAGTAACAGAAGTAATACCTGAGTTACTACCACCAGCAACACCTTGATTAAAATGATATGCTTCAACTAATCCCGATTGTTGGTTTAATTCATTGTAAATATTTTGTTGTATTTCTGATTGTGAACGAACAACATTCCAAATTCGAAGTTCATCTAATGTTCCATTAAAATTTTGCACATTCGTTTGTAAATTCCCGATTCTGATTACTGGAGGAGCACTTCTAAGCCCTGTTGCACCATTTGCACTTGCTTCTAAAGCACCATTTATGTATAGTTTCATTAAGCCAGTTGCCCCATCCCAAGTAGCAGCTACATGATTCCAACTTCCTGTATTTATGGATGTAGTTGAAAAAATAGTAACATCTGGTAGTCCAACTCCAAAAGCTAATTTGTTATTAACTAAAGCTGTTCCAAAGTCAGTTGCTCCGCCACCAACTTCTGCATCAACTATACCATTACCATTATACCATTGAGATCCTGAAGGTGAAGCTTGCGTACTTTTTACCCAATATTCTATCGTAAATGAATTTAGTGCGGGTATTGGTAAATTTACAATATCGTTATCTCCATCTAAATTTAGTGCAATATTGTTATTGACACTACCTTGTGCTGACAAACAACCTGTTGTAACATCTCTTGCTACTACATAATATGAAGTTGACGATGAAATACTTGGCGTAGTGAATGTATTTGAAGCCGACAATAATGGAGTTGTTGAAGACAATGTTTCATACCAATCTACAACAGTTCCTGAAGTAGAAGTAGCATTTAAAGTTACCGCACTTCCCGTACAACCTGATCCATTAGTAACCACAGGTTTAGCTGGCAATGCATTTATAGTCAAATGCAACGTTACCACAGAATCACATCCTTCAGCGTTTGTAAAAGTATGCGTTGGTGTTCCAGATGTGGAATACGTTTGGCCATACCAAACAAAACTACCGCAGATTGTAGCCGTGGTATCGCCTATTGAAGTTGCGATATTCTGTGTAATTGAAATACTTGATGTTGCTGAACATCCATTAGCTCCTGTTGCCGTAACTGTGTAAGTGCCTGGTGCAGTAATGCTAGCAGAAGAAGATGAACCTAAGCTATTGCTCCATGAATATGAAACACCACCCGTTGCCGTTACACTGATAGCTGATGTTGTACAATTTAAAATTGTAGAACCGGAGTTGTTTGTAATATCTGCAGTTGGAAAAGCACCAACCGTTGCCGTTACTGCTGATCTTGTTGCAGAAATACAACCAGTTGTTGTATCTACCACTTCAACATAATAGGTTGTTGTAGCTGTAAGTACAGGTGTTGTAAACGAAATGGTGTTTGTTGCCAAGGCCGTACCTCCAGTTGAATCTGCATACCAATTCACAATTGCATTTGTACTTGCAGAAGCATATAATGTTGTAGATCCTGAACCACAGATCCTTCCACCTGTGCCATTATATTTCAATTTGCTTGTACCAACGGTTGTGAAAGTATGTGTAGTGTATCCACTAGATTGTGTGATAACTCCACCTGTTGCCATTGGAGTACCAATGTAGCTTATCGTTACTATTCCTTGAGCGCCATTACCACCATAACCGGAGTAATTACCGCCACCGCCGCCACCGCCGCCGTAATTAGTACCGTTTCCACCTGCTGAAGCAAGTGGATATTGAGGCGCACCTGTTCCTCCAGAACCGGCTAAACCTCCACCTGTACCACCTGGCCAAGTTGCAATGTCAGCATCATTCATTCCGGAACCACCGCCAGCAGAATATATACCATTAGAATAATTTCCGTTTCCTCCAGCAGTATGACTATTGAAAGCAGAACCCTCACCTCCATTTAAATTAAGATCTCCACCAGTAGCAACTCCACCCTGCGTAGTTCCCCAACTACCTCCATTACCACCGCCTGCAACAATACCTATTGCATTGTGTATTACTTTTGAATCTCCTCCATTACCAGCAAGGCCACCATAATTTATGCCTGTACCTCCAGCTCCTACTACAATGATTAATGAATCCCCTGTATTTAATGTTAGTATTTTCTGAACAGCAGCTCCACCACCACCGGCAGACCCTGCATCACCAGATCCACCTCCACCTGCACCAATTGCAAGAGCAGATAGACCTCTGCCGCCGATATTTCCAGTAACTGAAGTCACTGTTGGCAAAGGATTTACAACCGCATTTACTGCTGTTCTAGTACCAGATACACAACCCGTTACCATATCTCTAGCCACCACATAATAAGAAGTAGTAGCAGAAATAGAAGGCGTAGTAAATGTGTTAGATGCAGTTAAAAATGGTGTTGTGATCATGCGATAGGTTATTGGAGTACTGTTAAGGTTTCCTTGTCCAATACTAGACCAGCTATTCGCATCTCCAGAAACTGATAATATATAATCATAGTTGAAATATTGATCACCAAATAAGGTAATACTATCAACAACATTATAATTATCTCCTAAATCAATTTCAACATAATGTGGGTTTAATACACTTGCCGGTCCTGGGTTATTTCTGTTGGATGACCAACGTGAATTAAAATTGCCATCATTGGCAGATAAATACGAGTTAGAAAAATAATCACTATTAGAACTCCCAGGTTTGTTCAAAGCAATATTTACGCCATTTCTATACGCTTGAAGTTCTTGCAAATTAGCTTGCCCTCCATCTGACGAGTTGGTACATGAATATCTAATATACCTCACATCTGAAGACCAATCTATTACGGTTCCTGCAGCTGAAGTAGCACTTAAAGTAACCGTACCCGCGCCACATCTTGAAGCATTTGTTACATCAGGTACAGCAGGCAATTGATTTACAGTTGCTGTTACTGCTGATCTAGTAGCAGATACACAACCCGTAGCAACGATTGAATCCATCGCATAGTAAATCGTTGTTGATGATATGCTTGGTGTGGTATAACTGTTTCCGCTACCTAATAATGTTCCACCTGTTGAGGCATCATACCATTTGATTGTTCCTGTTCCTGATGCTGATAAACCAACTGTTCCTGTTCCACATCTTGCTGCATCTGTTCCTGTTGGGGCAGTTGGAAAAGGGTTAATCGTTAAATACAACGTTACCACACTGTCACATCCATTCACATTAGTAAATGTATGTGTAGGTGTTGCAGAACTAGTGTAAGTTGTTCCATACCACACAAAACTTCCACAAGCTGATGCGGTGGTATCGCCGGTATTCGGCGAACAAATTGCTGCAGAAATTTCTCTTAATTCAACACCACTGATTGCATTATTATATACAACATTTTCTGTTGTATTTGAACTGCTGTTGTAATCTAACGACCATGATGAGCCGTTGTGTATTAGCAATTTCAACCCACTTTCATCAAGACCATTCAACTCGGATTCTTGGTAGTTGATTTTTAACAAACCGCTATAAGCTGCAGTAGTGGCGCTGAACTGATAACTCTTTCCAATAGGTACAATATTCGTACTATTGTTTAAAGCACCGCTTAATATCAAACTAGTACCCAAACTAAAATCTGATGAAGGGATAAGATCCAAACCTTCGGCACTTGTTACAGTACCTGCTTTAATATTAAAGCCAGAGCCCGATAACACTGAAATGATGGCATGGTAATTTAATTGAATAGTATCGCCACTCTGAATGTTATATTCCGAAATGGAAATGATATTTTCAAGTTCAATACCTTTAAAATATAAAGTTTGTTGATCTGGCGAAATTCCCAATCTATCTTGAATTTGTTGTTTTACATTATCGATTATATCTGATGGTTCAAGCTCTAGAGGACGATTACTGATTACCCCTGTGCTCGTTGCCACATAAACTGGAAAAGCCTGCAATACTGAGCTGTATAACCCAGCTGCTAATACCAGCAAGCAGATGATTATTTTTTTCATTTTGGTTTTATTTTTAAAATATCTTTCATAATCCTAAATTATCATAGAAGGATATAAATTCTATTTTCAATAAATAATAATATTTAGAAAGATCGAACTGCAATAACTCCACATGGACCACCATTAAAACCATTTTCACTTGGAGCTCCAAAATAATAAAAAACCATTTTTGAAGTTTCATATGGTGGAGCAGCTGGGGTTGAAGTCCAATTGTAGTAATTTAATCTTCCTTGGTATTCTGAACTGAAATATGATTTATTTGCATATAATACTGAAAACTCATAGCTTGTTGGTAATCTCCAATCTGTAAATAATTTTCCATTAGTGGAGTGATTATTAGGGTTTGAAATCATATTTTGTGCTTGAGAGTAGTTGTATATATCATTGTTTGAAGTTGAATTTGTGTTAGGAGAAATTAATTGTGTTTCAGAAATCAAACCGTGCATTCCGTCTGGTGTTACATAAAATACTATACCACCTCCATAACTATCACCAACAGCATGAGTAGCGCTACTACTACCAGAACTAACAGAACCATCAGCCATTAAATATTCAGAAGAAGAACCGTTTGGCGTTTTAAATCCTGTTGCTGTTACAGTTCCTGATGTTTTAACGCTTGTTATACCACTATTACCTAATTGAATAGTATTACTTGCATCTACATTTGCTCCATTACCTAAGGCCACCGAATTATCAATCGTACCTCCTCCAGCGCTAGCATATCTTCCAAGAAACACACTATTTGTTAGATTATCACTAATGTTACCTCTATGACCTGCCCATGCACCTACTGCAACATTACCGGCACCTTTTTCAGCATGTAAAGCCCCATTGCCAACAGCTACAATTTCACTTGAAGATTCATTATAATAATTTGCAGCACTTCCTATGACAACATTATTACTTCCAGAATTATTGTTGTGAGCAGCATTTTGTCCAATTGCAACATTATAAGTACCTGATTGATTACTTATTAAAGCGTTATTTCCAAAGGCTACATCAGAGATATCATCAAAACCTCCATGACCCAAATTTAGATCTTTGATTCTTATGTCTTTAGTAAAGGTTTTATAACCATCAATTGTTTGACTATTGGTTAAATCTACAAAATCACCTCCTGCACCCCCTGACACACTTTGTGGACCAAGACCTTGCTTCCAAACTGAACCATCAAAATAATAAAAACCACTTGTTCCATCAGTTTGGTAAATAAATAATCCAGTTGCAGGATTGCTGATGGCATTTTTTTGAGCTTCAGTCATACGAGGGCTAAGTAAACCCTTTGTTGTTGACTTTACCTCCAGCTGTGCCGAAGCATCTACATCTGCGGCGGCAACGCCAATTCCAACTTGAGCTTTTGTTGCCAAACCGGCAAAAACGAGGGCGATAAAAAAGATCTTTTTCATTGTTATGTTTTTTGTTTTAATATTTTTCGAGTACGAAATAATAATATTAAAAACACAGGTGCAACAACTCAATTTTAATTCACGCGTTTCGTTATAACTTTCATACAAAACATTAGAAAAAAAATGACCATTTGATTTTTGCTAATCAAGCAATTAGGATTTCATTTGTCGTTTCATTCATTTTATTAGTCGGATTTTAAAAAGGGAAATCGATTTTAGAAAAGAACTGAAAAATCGAATTCGGGCGAACGATTTCAGGTACTTTTTTTAATTTAAATAGAGTAAACAAGTCTTTTTCAGGCTTTTCATTATATATTTCAGGCTTTTGATTAGAATTTTTTCACCTATGCGCTAATTTGTAATTGTAACTTGCACACGAAATATTTGCTAATACGAATGTTTGTAATTTCTTAAAATTCTAACTTCTTTTTTATAAAACGCACCAAATGTTAAACACCCTAATCTTATTTCTTTGCATCATTCTGGGTTTTATTTCAGTGGTTATTATTTACAATAAAAGGGTAGATAAATCGTCTCCTTTCATCAACAAATACCTTATTTTTTTAATTATATCCACATCTATTCGCTTTATCTTTCACTTAATTAATTCAATCGATTCATCCATTATTCCCTATAATGTTTTAATAACAATAGATTCTATAATATTAATATCCTCTCCTTTATTTTATTTATACTTTGAGGATTTGATTTTTGAATTGAAGTACACCAATCAAAAATTGCTGCATTTTTTATTACCATCAATATTGGTAATATTTTTAATTATTGCCAATATTTCAGATAAAAATCAGCACCTATTCATAGGTAGAATTATTATTATTATGGGAATGTTATTGATAATATTTTATTTCGCTTTGGGTTTTAATTTGCTTTATAAAAATGTATGGTTCCGGAAAAGTGATCTCAAAATAGTTCAAGAGCAAAATAAATTAATCAGAAACTGGACTTTATTTTTATACTTTGCTTTCTTACTTATTTTCCTGTTCCGGTTTTTCATGATTACCCTTTATTATGGGTTTATAGAATACAATCAACATGTAATTTGGGTACCGGCTGCAGTGTGGAGCATTATTTTTTTAAAATTCATATTAACACCGGAAATTCAATACGGCTATGATTTTTTAAATCAGAATATTGCACAAGCTACCAAACAGTTTGTGCTTCCCCAATTATGGGAAACTGAAAAAAATGGACAAGAAATATCTTTAAGCAGAGATGTAAAACTTTCAGAAAAAATTAATGCCCATATAAAAGATTACATACACCAAATAGAAGAAGCCTCATTTCACTCCACTATTTTCAGAAATCCTAATTTGACGTTGGATGATATTGCTACGCATATTAAAATCCCTTCGAGTCATATCAGCTTTTTATTTAAATACCATTGCAAAGAAACATTTTCTGATTACAAAAAAATTGTTCGTGTACAAGACGCTATAAAACTCTTGGAAAATGGATATTTGAAAACCAGTACTGTAGAGTCCCTTTCTATTGAAGTTGGTTTTGTTACTTACAACACGTTTAATGTTGCTTTTAAAAATATTACCGGTTTTACAACACAGGAGTTTGTGAAGCGGTTTTAAAGCCCCCATCCCCAACCCTTCCCCCTAAAGGTGAAGGGATTTGAAACACGAAGTTTTTTTCTTGACACGAAGACACAAAGTCTCAAAGGCACGAAGTTTTTTAAATACAATGATGTTAATAAATGGAACTGTCTTCCAACTTCCCCCTTGGGGGTTGAGGGCCCTATAAAAAAATCCCGGCTACATTCTGCCGATGTTGGTGTTTTCACCAATCATCAAAGGAAAAGATTTGTTTTAGCGATTGAAATTGTAAAATGTTGGAACAAAATCTACTTCCTTATTCTTTATTTTAAATTCCTTATTTAATAATTTAATCTTCTTCTCCCACGGTTGAAACCGTGGGCTATAAAAAATATCGTAAAGATTGAAATTGAAAAATGTTGGAACGAACTTTTTTTTGAGGGATCGAGGGGTCATAAAAAAATCCCGGCTACATTACGCAACCGGGATTTTTTATTTTTCGAGTAAGGGTTGAATATTTTCAACCCCTACAAAAACATTTTGAACTCATTGAGCCTCTTTACTTTGATGATTGATGAAAACACCAACATCGGCAGACGAGATTTCCCAACCTATTGAACCCATTGAACCTCATAAACCTCACAAACCTCTAAAACCTCAAAAACCTCTCCAACTTCTCACCCCAAATTATCTCGCCATATTAACCGTGTATGGTGTAGAAAACCATCCACCAGTTGCAAATGTTGGATCTGTTAAACCTACCCTTATTTTTAAAGTTAAGGTTTGATTACAAATAGAGAATGTTCCAGGACCTGCAGTTGCAGATGGACCAACCATCACCAACCAAGTTGCATAAGTAGCATTTGAAGTAACCGTTGTTGCAGGACCAATATTTGTTTGTGTTGCCAATGTTACTGTTCTGCTTGCAGGGTTTGTCCAATCTAATGTAAATGTAATTGGCGCCCATCCATTGTCATAAATATTGTCTACTACAATTTCTCCAGTTGTAGCTGATGTTTGATTAACACTTGTAATTGATGTAGTGTATGGACCATAAGCACCACCAAAATCTTCATTGGTATTGTTATAATCACCTAATAAATCATCAAGATTTACATTGCCTTCAAAACAAGCACCTCTAATGATTACATAAACCGTATCCATAAAACCAGCAGGTTTTACGGATGGTTCTGTTAAACTAAACATCAACGTATCTTTTCTTCCTGATACATAAGAAGCGTAATCTGCTTGAATAGCGATTTCTCCTATTGCCTTACCAGCTTTAATGGTTACAGTTCCTGAAGTGTTTCCAGAAGGAATGTTGTATTGAGTTCCAGCAACTGCTCCAGAAAGACATGCTACTTTATAAGTAACAGTACGATCAGAACCAGAAACATCCGTTGTACCCACTTGTAATTTAAACTCTGGTGCAGGATTGGTTTCTGCAGCATATACCTGTATTGCTTTCCCAACAAAATGTGCTTGTGCAGGTGGCACTTCTACTTCATATGGTTTTGTTTTATCGCAACTAGCCAACAAAAATGTAAAGGCCAATATTGTAAGCAGCGACAGATTGTTTATACGTTTCATAAATTGCTATTTTAAAATTTTTATATGTTGTTACAATTAATAATTATCATTTTGAACCATGTTTGGATTTGCCAATAACTCAGAGTTAGGAATTGGCAATACAAAACGGTAATTACCAGAAGCCAATGTTTGCCATTCTGCACTTGCATCGCTCGACAAACGCTCTACAGATAAGTTATTGCGTTTTAAATCCCAGAAACGGAATCCTTCAAAAGCCAATTCTTTGTAACGCTCTTGTAAAGTAGCATCAATAACAGAAGTTGCTGTTGGGAATGTTTGATCTGTATAACCTGTAATACGTTTTGATCTTAAATAATTTAAATCAGCAGACGCTGCAGCTAAATCTGGACTTGCTTTTTTAGCGTTAGCTTCTGCACGAATCAAATACATTTCTGATGTTCTGCAAGCTTTCATATCTACTACTCTACCACCACGTGAAGATGAATAAAATTTCTTAACGTATTTATTATTAGATCCGTTTGTACCAATGTAAGCAGATAATCTAATATCACCTGAAGCATAAGAAGATACCAATTTATCAGAAGGAGCAATGTAAACATTTCCACCTGTTGTTGTCCACAATCCACCAATAGCGGTACTTGTAGCATATCTTACTCTAAATAAAACTTCATCATCAACATCATCAGTCCAGATGGCTGCAAATTGTGCGCCGCTTGCCAATGGTTTTATTCCAGAAGAAATAACTTCAGTTGCATATGTTACAGCATTGTCGTAATCTTTTTTGTATAAAGCTACTCTTGCTTGATAAGCCGCTACATTTACTTTATTCATAACCGTATCTCTAAAATCACTGAATGATACTGTTGGCAATAATGCTTTTGCTTCTGCTAAATCTGATTCAATTTGAGCCATTACTTCTCCCATAGATTTTCTTGCTGGTTTTGCTAATGGATCAGAAACCAACATTACAGGTACACCGCGTGCATCTGCTGGATCGTAATTTTTGCAATATGATTGCAACAATCCAAAATGAGCGATTGCACGCATGGCCAACATTTGCGCTTTTAAAACATTTCTTCTTGGCTCTTGATCTGCAGCAGCTGTTACTGTTGGGATTTTTGGTAACAAACGATTTACTTGGTCAATTACAGAATAATATTCACCCCATGCCCCAATTACATCTCCACCACTTGTATTGTCTGAATTGTATTGATAACGGTAGGTTAAAGCTCCTTGTCCAGAATTATCTGCACCAAGTTTTGCTTCGTCAGAAAGTAATGCACTTACATACATATCGTTTGAATATGCTCCATAACGACCATAAACTGCATTTGCACCCAATTGAATATCATCAAGCGTTATAAAGGCATTGCTTTCACTAAACGAATCAGTAGGTTGTTGATCCAGGTCTTTTTTGCAACTGCTGGTACCTAAAACAGCAGCAACCATTGCTAATAATATTATTTTATTTTTCATTGTTCTATTGTTTTAATATAAATTAAAAATTAATGTCTAATCCTGCAGTCATTGTACGTGGATTAGGGAACTCACTCAAGTTGATGTTTGTTGCACCCGCTTCTGGATCATATCCTCTCCATTTTGTCCACATAAACAAGTTAGATCCTTGTACATAAAAATTTGCACCAGAAATGAATTTAAGTTTGGTAGTCAAATTTTTAGGTAATGTATACGCTAATTTCAAATCTCTCATACGCAAGAATGATGCATCATGAATAATTTTAGAAGAGAAGTTTGTTCCATAAAGTGGACTAGGCGTATTTACTACATCTCCAGGTGCTTGCCAGAAATGTAAATCAGAAGATTGATTGTAACCATTTGACATAAATCCAACTGGATTTTCAACAAAGTATTCTAAGTTGTCAACTTTAGTACCACCAGCTTGCCAGCTAAACAACATCGATAATTCTAATGATTTGTAATTCGCTCTTAAACCAAAACCTCCTTTGTAAGGTGCTTCCCAAGTGCCGAAATCTTGTACTCTATTATCAGCACTATACACAGTTGTTACGTTACCATTTTTGTCGTAATACAAAGGCATACCCGTTGATGCGTCAACACCAGCCCATTTAACTTCGTAATGTGTACCTAAAGCTGTTCCTTCTTTAATTAATTCTGTTCCATCTTCGTAAGGTGCTTCACCACCTAAGCTTACTACTCTATTTTTGTTGTAAGAGAAATTAGCAAACACAGTTACTGCGTAATCTTTCTTTCTCACTACTTCTCCGTTTATGCTCAACTCAATTCCTTTGTTGCTCAATTTCCCAGCGTTGATATCTAAAGAGCCATTACCGAAACCAGAAGCAGCACTTAATATTTTTCTAACGAATAAGTCTGAAGTGGTTTTGTCGTAGATATTGATATCTCCATAAATTCTTCTGTTCACCACTTCGAAATCAATACCGAAATTGGTAACGGTTGTTTTTTCCCATTTCAATTTTGGATTACCTGGGTATGAAGCTTCGATAGTATTTAAACCAGAATAGCTTCCACCACCGTATGTATTTTGGTAAGGATAATCGCCACCAGGGAAATTATCAGCATTACCAGATCCACCATAACTTAATTTAACACGCAATAAATCTATGGCTTTGATGTTTTTCATGAAATCTTCTTTCTTAGCATCCCATACTCCACCAATTGAGTAAAATCCTTGCCATCTTGTATCAACAGGCAATTTAGAAGATCCATCTCTACGATATGAAGCAGTTAATGTGTACTTGCTGTCATAAGTGTAACGCGCAGTTGCTAAACCAGAAACCAACGCACTTTGAGATTTTGCACCACCAACTACAGCATACAATTGATTAACCGCATTACCTTGAATGATTGAAGCCATTGTGTTTGGACGCTTTGGATCTGTACCATAACCAGTTTCGCTGATTGATTTATTATACTCTCTGATGTACTCGCTATAAACAGCAACTTCAACATCGTGTTTTTCTTGGAATGTATTTTTATAGGTTATAGAAGGGCGAACTGTAGCACGGAAAAAACGTGATAATCCTTCTGTTTGAAAACCTGCTTTACCTGTTATACTTGTAGAAGATTGACGTGTAAAAGGGATTTTACTTCCGTAATTGGTATTTTGTGTTTCACGAAAATCTACCCCTGAAGTTATAGCAGCAGTAATGTTTTCTGTGATTTTATAAGCCCCATTAATGCCCATTGTGGCTTTAATTTGGTTGTTGTAGTTTTCATCATATTTGGTTAACTCCAATTGATTTGCCGCTGCAAAAGATGCACCAACACCTGTAGCAAAAGCGCCATTGTCTTTATATACTCTTGCATAAGGTACGGTTACAGCTGAAGTTAAGAATGGATTACCTAAACTGTTTCCAGATGTAGATTGTTGGAAACTTCTTCTCGTGTATCCGATATTTGAATTGAAAGAGAATGAAGCTTTATCATCTGCATAATCCATGTTATTTCTAACGGTAATACGCTTCATATCTGTACGCAAAGTAATTCCTTCTTCATTATACATACCTACACTGCTTAAGATTCTGGTTTTTCCAGTACCACCAGATAAAGTAATTTGGTGGTTGCTGAAATTACCCGTTCTGAAGATTTGATCTCCCCAATTGGTGTTTATTTTTTTGATAGAATCCAATAATCTTCCGGCTTCAGTTCTTTCGTCTGTTGTAAGCGTTTGATATCTGGGATTTGCTGTAGAATAATAAAATCCTGGCATTAATGGATTGTTTGCAACTGGGCTTTGTGCATCGCCTTGAGCAACAATTACACCATATTTTTCTTGTGCACTTAATAATTCGGTGGTGTTCATTGGTCTGAAAGCAAATTGTGGTTTAGCTTTTACACCATATTGAGCAGAATAGCTGAATTTTAATTTACCAGAAACACCTTTTTTGGTAGTTACCACAATAACCCCTGCAGAACCACGAGAGCCATATAAAGAGGTAGAAGCAGCATCTCTTAAAACGTCTACAGAAGCAAAATCATTTGGGTTAAACCCTTGAAAAACAGAAGCTTCAACTGGAATTCCGTCTACTACATATAATGGTGAAGTACCACCAGCAATAGAACCTGTACCACGAATGATAATATTAGTAGCAGAACCTGGTTGACCACTAGAAGTCAATGCTGTAATACCTGGTGCACGACCTTGGAATATTTGATCAAACGATCCAACAGGTTGGTTTTTTAATTCTTTTTCAGAAATTTTTGTAGCCGCACCAGCGTATTGAGATTTCTTTATTTTACTAATCCCCGTTACAACCACTTCAGCCATATCTTTTGATTCAGCAGGATTTAAACTTGGAGAAATGATTAATTTAGATCCAATGTTGATGGTGTATGCCTCATAATTCAACGAACTAAATTCGAGCACTTTACCATTTGCAGGAACTTGAATGCTGTAAGTTCCATCAGCAGCTGTGGCGGTACCTACTTTGGTTCCTTTCACGAGTACTGAAACATTTGAAATCGGTTTGCCACTGGCATCTGTTACTTTACCTGTTATCGTTTTTTGCGCAAACACGCTCAACGATACAGACATCATAACCAACAAGGTCAAGAGTACTTTTCTCATTTTTTTGGATTTAGTTTAAAATGTTAATTTTTTATTAAAAAATAAATATAGTAAAAAAGTCAAGGCAAAATAAAAATTGTAAAAAAAATTTGGAGGAGGTTTGTGAGGTTTATCATGTTTGTGAAGTTTATGAGATTTATGAGGTTCAAGAAGTTGAACAGAAAAAATGGTTCAAAAGGTTCAAGAATGGGTTGAAAATTTTCAACCCTTACAAAAAGTTAGAAGTATATTTCGAGATGCTAGATTCCCAATGCTAGATAATATATATGATTTCGTTGCGTTTTGAGTATTCAACACCAAACGCCAAACACCAAACGTAATTGAATACAGGATTTGATTTCGTTCCAACAACAAACCACAAACAATAAACAACAAACGTCTTAACCTGCTTTAAATAAGACCATTCTTCAACAAATACTCTGCAATTTGAACCGCATTTGTAGCCGCACCTTTGCGTAAATTATCGCTTACTATCCAGCAATTCATTGTATTGGGTTGGGTTTCATCTCTTCTTATTCTACCAACGAATGTGTCGTCTTTATCATGAGCCGTTATGGCCATTGGATAAATGAAATTGTCTACATCATCTTGTAATACCACTCCAGGTGTATTTGCTAAAAGTGATTTAACTTCCTGTACATCAAAATCATTTTCAAACTCAATATTAACCGATTCGCTATGTCCGCCAATGGTAGGAATTCGAACACAAGTAGCTGTTAGTAGAATAGAATCATCGCCCATTATTTTTTTGGTTTCATTGGTCATTTTCATTTCCTCTTTGGTATAACCGTTGTCTAAAAAAACATCGATGTGGGGAATGGCATTTAAATCAATGGGATATTTATACGCCATTTCGCCTTTTAATCCTTTTCTTTCATTCATCAATTGATCCACCGCTTTAACACCAGTGCCAGTAACGCTTTGATACGTACTCACTACAACGCGCTTGATTTTATATTTATCATGTAACGGTTTTAAAACCACCACCAATTGAATGGTGGAGCAATTTGGATTAGCAATGATTTTGTCATCTTTGGTTAAGCAATCCGCATTCACTTCTGGCACGACCAATTTTTTATCTGCATCCATTCTCCATGCGCTAGAATTATCGATAACGGTAATTCCGGCAGCTGCAAATTTTGGAGCCCATTCTAATGAAGTAGCACCACCAGCAGAAAAAATCGCTACGTTAGGTTTAGCCGCTATCGCTGTATCCATGCCTACTACAACAAATTCGTTTCCTTTGAATTTTATTTTTTTTCCAATGGATTTTTCAGAAGCAACCGGAATGATTTCAGTAACTGGAAAATTCCTTTCCGCCAACACTTCCAACATTTTCGAACCCACTAAACCTGTGGCACCAATAACTGCTACTTTCATAATGTATAATTTTTGTGTTACAAATTTAAGTGAACAAGAATAGAGTTTTTAAGAACTGAACTTGATTATTGAAAATTTAGATTCTGTTCAGAAATTGTATTGAAAATCGAAGGATGTATCTAATTGAAACGGCATAATTCGTTTGTAAACATTTAAGTTCGTTAATTTTTGGTGCTAAATTTTATTCAGTGTTATTCAGATTACGTTTGACAAAACAAATCACTCGAATATGCTGAACAGTTTAATTTCAACTATTTTTTTTCATGTAATGATTGTTTCAAATGTTGATACGGTACTTCCCATTCAACCATACGATGTTATCATAGACGAAATCATGGCAGATCCTTCGCCATCGGTTGGATTACCAGAATACGAATGGATTGAATTGCGGAATGTAAGCAATCATGATGTATCATTAAATGGATGTAGGATTGCAAAACCTTCAGGAAAAAGTGGACCATTATCCAATTATATTTTAGAACCTGATAGTTCAATATTGATATGTAGTACAGGCGGAGTTGCTGCATTGAATAATTTCGCGAGTGTTAAATCAGTAACGAGTTTTCCTTCTTTATCCAATACCGGTGATTTGATTTATTTATTATCACCTCAAGGCAAAACCATTCATGCGGTGGAGTATTCCGACAATTGGTATCAAAATGAATTGAAAAAACAAGGCGGTTGGAGTTTGGAAATGATTGATTTAAATACGCCATGTTTGGGCAGTGAAAATTGGACCTCTTCTACATCTATAATCGGTGCTACTCCTGGAAAAATAAACAGTGTGGATGCTTTAAATCCTGATGAGATATTGCCCAAGCTTGTGCGTGCATTTGCCATAGACAGTTTGCATATTCAATTGAAATTTAATGAACCATTAGATAGTGTTTTAGCATCAAATCCTTTACAATACTCAATAAGCGATGGAATCGGAAGGGCGATAAATGCAACTCCGATTCCACCGTTGTTTAATCAAATTAACCTCACCTTGCCCAACCCAATTTCTAAAAATAAAATTTATGTAATTAAAGTAGAGGGCATAAAAGATTGTGTTGGAAATGAAATAGGCATGAGTAATTCAATTCGGGTTGGCCTAACAGAACAATCCGATAGTTTTGATGTAGTGGTGAATGAGGTGTTGTTTAATCCAAAATCAGACGGGGTTGATTATGTAGAATTATATAATCGAAGTAATAAAATCATCAACCTAAAAAATTTGTTTATTGCAAATTTGAATGCCTTAAATGAAATAGACAATATCAGTCCAATTACAACAGAAGACATTTTATTTTTTCCAAAGGATTATTTTGTATTCACTGAAAATGGAGCAGCAATTAAACGAGGATATCTAACTACAAATCCAGAAGGAATTTTACAAGTAAGTGCACTGCCTTCTTTTAACGATGACGAAGGAAATGTAATTGTATTGAATGAGCAAGGTGAAAAATTAGACCATTTAAAGTATAATGAAGATTGGCATTTTAAATTGATTGAAAATAGAGAAGGCATATCAATAGAACGAATAGATTACAATCAGAAAACACAGGAAGAAAACAATTGGCATAGCGCTGCTTCTTCTGTTGGATATGGAACGCCAGGGTATAAAAATTCTCAAAATATTTCAGGCGAATATTTAAATCAAGAAGTCAAAATTTTTCCCGAAACGATTACACCAAACAATGATGGAATCGACGATATTGCTTCTATACAATATTCTTTTTCAGAGCCAGGAAATGTAGCAACCATTATTGTTTTTGATGCTTCAGGCAGGAAAATAAAAACACTTCAACGATCAGCATTATGCGGTATAAAAGGCAGTTTTAATTGGAATGGATTAGACGATCAAAACAAAAAAATATCATCAGGAATTTACGTGGTGTATTTTGAGATATTTAATTTGAAGGGCAGCGTTAGGAAGTTTAAAAAGGTGGTGGTGGTCAATTAAGGTTTAAGAGGTTTGGGAGGTTTATGAGGTTTGGGAGGTTTGGTTCAAAAGGTTCAATACGTTCAATGAGTTCAAAAGGTTGGGGATTTTCGTCTGCCGATGTTGGTGTTTTCACCAATCATCAAAGGAGAAAATTTTGGTATTTAGTGTTAGAGCCCAATATATCCGATATTCACTTTGTTATTTTTTATTTGTTATTCCTTATTTATTATTTCTAAACGTTCAAAACGGAGCGAAATCTAGTCAACCATCCTCACTTCACCATCATTATCATTGGTTGTAAAAAATAGCAGAACAACGTAATCAAAATGATGCAAATAATATTTAATACAAATCCCGTTTTTAACATGTCTTTGATGTGAATATGTCCGCTGGCAAATACAATGGCGTTGGGAGGTGTACCCATCGGGAGCATGCTAGCACAACTTGCGCCTAATGTCATAGGAATACCTAATAAAAGTGGATCCATGTGTAAGGAAATAGCAACCGAAGAGATAACAGGTGCCATTACAATGACCTGAGCTACATTGCTCATTACTTCACTCAGAAAAACCGAAGCAGTAGTAACAATTAAAATCATAAAAAATGTATTGCCCGTAGAATAAGATGCTAAAAAAAGACCGAATTGATCCATCAGCTTTGCATCTTCCAATGCTTTTGCCAATGCAATTCCACCGCCAAATAACAACAATATTCCCCAAGCCATTTTTGTAGTATCCGACCATTCTAACAAGGGAACTTTTTTATCATTCACCTTTACACCCGAAGGAATGATAAACAAAACAATTGCAGCGCTCATGGCAATAATGGTATCATCCAATACTACAATTTGTTGAACCGCATTGAGTACATCTTTTAAAATCCAAGACAACACTGTTAATGAAAAAACAATGGTTGTTCTGATTTCTGGTGTTGAAAATTTTCCCATTTTTTTTATCTCTTCGCCAATAAACAACTTGCCCGCTTCGTTGTGTTTGATGTGATTGGGATAAAGCCATTTTACCATTACCCAATACAACATCAAAAGCAGCGCAATGGTAAGCGGAGTGAACACGAGCATCCAATCCGTAAACCCGATGTTGTAATTAAATTTATCGGAGATGTAATTCACATAAGCAACATTGGGAGGAGTTCCAATGATTGTACCCAACGCAAAATTTGATGCATAGGCAATAGACAACATCAATACCAATGAAAAGTTTTTCATGTTTTTTTCTGAAGTTTGATTTATGCCCACCACATGAATAACAGACATCGCTATTGGAAACATCATCATGGTTGTTGCCGTATTGCTCAACCACATGCTTAGAAAACCTGTTGCCAAAATAAAACCAAGAATAATGCGATTGCCATTAGTACCTGTAATCTTTATAATTCCTAATGCAACGCGTTTGTGTAAGTTCCATTTTTCGATGGCGATGCTCAGAAAAAAACCACCCATAAAAAGATAAATGATAGAATCGGAATATGATTTGGTAACTTCTTTTATTGTGGCGATATTAAACAAAGGAAATGCTACAATAGGCACCAATGCTACAACTGGAAGCGGCATCGCATCTAAAACCCACCAACTAATCATTAAAACAGAAATGGCTAAAACCAAGTTCGGCTTTGTGTTAAGTGAAAAAGGATTTACAAAAAAGAGCAGTAAAAACAATGCAATTCCGGTAATTAATGCCAGTTTTTGTTTATTATAATCAAACCATTTTTTCATACGACTAATTTATAATTAAAAAAGTGAAGAAACTAAAGTTTGTGTTGGAGAGCGGAAAGTTTAAATCGCTTCGCTGGTTTAAAAGTTTAATGGTTGAATGGTTGAATTATTTTTTGAAAGATTTTATTTGACGCTTGGTGAATCAAATCTTGTGTATTTTCAAATCACCCACGGTTGAAACCATGGGCTATAGTATAATTCTCAAACGATTGAAATTTTAAAAATGAGAGACGAAAATATGGAAGTAGCTTACATTTACTGAGATGTGTACACAGGCAGTCCGAAGTCACCAACCTTTTGAACATTTTTTATTTCGCGCAAAGCTCGCAAGGGAGCAAAGACGCAAAGGTTTTTTGATACGAAGGCACCAAATTTATTTTAGAGCGAGAAACAGAACGTGAATGAAGAAAAAAGTCAGGACTCATTCTACATTCTCACTCTCTTTTTCACTCTGACTTTTTGAAAGCCCCCTTCCCCAACCCTTCCCCCAAAAGGTGAAGGGAGCAAAGACACGAAGTTTTCTTGAAACAAAGTTTTATAAAAAAATGCCACTAATTGGAAAATACTTCCAACCTTTTGAACTCATTGAACGTATTGAACCTTTTGAACCAAACCATAAAAACCTCACAAACCTCATAAACCTCACAAACCTCTTTAAAAACCTTTTTAAAAAAACCTAATGCTTTTCTTACCTTTACAGCCGAATAAAAGGAATTAACATGAGTGAAACAGCAACGATTGCGCCATTAACCGCTAAAGATTTTGCAACAGACCAGGAAGTGCGTTGGTGTCCGGGATGTGGCGATTATTCTATTCTGGCACAAGTTCAGAAAGTAATGCCTACATTAGGTATTCCAAGAGAAAATATTGTAATCATTTCAGGTATTGGCTGTAGTAGTCGTTTTCCATATTACATGAATACATATGGCATGCACAGCATTCATGGAAGAGCAACAGCAGTGGCTAGTGGATTGAAAGCTGCTCGTCCAGAATTGAGTGTATGGATTGTTACGGGAGACGGAGACGGATTGAGTATTGGCGGAAATCATACAATTCATTTACTCCGTAGAAATTTTGATGTAAACATTTTATTGTTTAACAATCAGATTTATGGACTAACCAAAGGACAATATTCGCCTACATCAGAAGAAAAGAAAATTACCAAGAGTACACCATTTGGCAGTATTGATCATCCGTTTAATCCATTGGCATTGGCGATGGGAGCAGATGGTAGTTTCATTGCGCGTTCAATGGATAGAGACCCTAAACATTTACAAGCGATGTTGCTCAGAGCGAATGCACATAGAGGCGCATCATTTTTAGAAATCTATCAGAATTGTAACATATTTAATGATGGCGCTTTTGAAGTGTTTACCGAAAAAGGCAGCAAAATGGAAGAAGTTATTTTCTTAGAACAAGGCAAGCCATTAATTTTTGGTGCAACTCAAAATAAAGGCATAAAATTAGATGGGTTCAAGCCAGTTGTGGTTGAATTAACCGAAGGTGCTTCTACCGATGATTTGTGGATACACGATGAAAAAGATTTTTATAAAGCACAAATTTTAGTGCGCATGTTTGATGACCCAACTTTACAAGGACATTTACCTCGTCCATTTGGCGTGTTTTACGAAACCGAAAGAGCTTGCTACGAAGACATCATGACCATGCAAATTGAAGAGCTAATCATACAAAAAGGCAAAGGCGATTTGGATAAATTGTTGAGGGGAAGTGAAACGTGGACGATTGATTAACGGCCTCCCTAGCCCCTCCGAGGGAGTGAAATTTTAGTTCGAGGAGTTTGTGGATTTTTAACTATTAGTAATGTTGCCAGGTTTCTAAACATTGGCGTGGTTTTTCGAAGTCTAGCGCCGGTTTCCTAACCGGTGACAAAAAAGATAAAAGGACTTAGTCCTTAAAATTTGAAAATTGTATTTCAATAAAGAATATACTCCAAAAAATTTCTAGTTGGTAAATTGTATTTAATGCAGATTTTAATTACCCCGAATTTGGAGTAATTGGGAGAACGTCAGGAGGAAACAATTTTCTAACATTAAAACCGATTACTAAATAGTTACAATAAAATTCAATTGTTTTATTCTTTCCCTATTCGGTTTTTTTCACCTTTTTTATTTAAAACATTTTTTCATTTTTGAAATAAAAAATGTCTTCAAAATACAAGCCCCGTGATCCAGAAAATCCACATTTTCTAACATTTACAATTGTGGGATGGATTGATGTTTTTACAAGAAATCATTATAAAGACATCTTTGTACAAAGTTTGCAATATTGTATTGAGAACAAAGGCATAGAGCTGCATGCATGGGTAATTATGACCAATCATGTTCATTTAATTGTTAGCACGAAAAGAAATAATATTTCCGATTTTGTTAGAGACATCAAACAATTCACTTGTAAACGAATTATTAATTCTATCAAAAATAATAACCGAGAAAGCAGAAAAGAATGGATGATTAATATGTTTGATTACGCTGGCAGAACCAATAAAAAGAATGTATATTTTCAACTTTGGAAACAATATTATCATCCGATAGAACTCAACACACCTAGAAGACTCGAAATCGTTTTAAATTACCTACATAACAATCCCGTTAAAGCCGGTTTGGTTTGGGAACCATGGCATTATAAATATAGCAGTGGTATTGATTACTATACCAATGAAAAAGGTTTATTAAAAGTGGTGAAGATTTAACATTGGTACTGGCGCCGGTTTCCTAACCGGTGACAAAAAAAGGTTTTGGATTTCGTCCTATTTTATTTCTACAGACGAAACTTACTGGCGCCGGTTTCCTTAATTGGCGCCGGTTTCCTAACCGGTGCCAAAAAAAGGTTTTGGACTTCGTCCTATTTTATTTCAACAGACGAAGTTTGTATTATCTCTCATCAACACCGGTTAAGAAACCGGCGCTAGTCATTTTATTTTACACTAATTTAGCACCCAGCAAAAACAAAAAATCAATCCCCCATTTTGAAACTAAAAAAAATTGTTGTTATTGGTCCCGAATCTACAGGCAAAAGCTGGCTTTGCGAAAATCTGGCGGCTCACTTCAATACACATTGGGTTAAAGAATACGCACGCGAATATTTACTGACAAACGGAAACGCATATACGCCAAATGATCTCGAACTTATTGCAAAAGGACAAATCGAAGCTGAGAACAAATTAGCTGATAAAATTCAAAATAGTATTGCTACTGCTGATACCATCAAACCGTTGTTTGTTGATACCGATTTCTATGTCATGAAAGTATGGAGCGAATTTGTTTTTAATCAATGCAGCTTTGAAATTTTAAATGGCATCGTAAACCAACATTACGATTTATATCTTTTATGTAAACCAGATATACCTTGGGTTTCCGACGAATTAAGAGAATATCCAGATTTAACGACTAGAGAAAAATTATTCCACCATTACAAAGACATTATGATTAATCAATCCGTTCCTTGGGTTGAAATTAATGGCCATTTTGAAAATAGATTTCAAACTGCAATCCAAGCCGTGAATCAATTACTTCAATAACGATTCTATCGCCCCATCGCCTGATAAAAAATTCATTTGCTGCATGATTTTATTCGCACGTTTATTTACATATCTCGAAGTAGGAACTACAGTAAACTTTTTTGGATTGGGTAAACATGCGGCTATCATTGCTGCTTCTCGTGGTGTTAAATTAATGGCATCTTTCTTGAAATATTTACGCGCAGCCGCCTGAACCCCAAATATGCCCGGCCCCATCTCCGCCACATTTAAATAAGTTTCCAGTATCCGCTCCTTGCCCCATATCTTCTCTATCATAAACGTAAAATATACCTCCAACCCTTTTCTGAAAAAACCACCATGTTGCCATAAAAAAACATTCTTTGCCGTTTGTTGACTTATCGTGCTTGCTCCTCTGGTTTTTTTTGGATGCTTTTCGTTGTATTCAATGGCCTTCTCTATTGACTTCATATCAAACCCATTGTGCTCTGCAAACAATTGATCCTCTGAAGCCATTACCGCTAATTTTATATTTCTACCCATCTCGTCATATCCAATATAATCACGCTTCAACCCATCTCCCTCAAATGAATTTGTAATTTGTGTAATGGTAATGGGGGGATCTATCCATTTGCATAAAACGATATACACAAGCTGCAAGACAAAAAACCAAAGTATAATTTTTTTTATTTGATGTAAACAACCTTTTGATTCCTTATTGGTCATCAGATTTTGAATTTATTTTGAAGAAGTATACAGCACATTTATCATTAACGCAATGCCAAATGCAATAAACAAAAGACCAGAAATAATATTGATATAATGAATATTTCTTTCGGTCAAGCTTTTTTTAAGCTTACCTGCGAGATATATTTTTGCAATATCCGCCAAAATATTTATCGATAAACAAATAGAGAAGATGGCCAATTTTTCATCAAAAGGCTGACCAATTGATTTGGTTGAAGCCGCAAGCCATAGGGCAATGACACTTGGATTTAAAGTATTGATCAAAAACCCAGTTATTAGTAACTTAATGTTGGTAGTGCTTGATATTTTTACACCCGCTTCTAGTTTTTCATCTTTTTTATACCGCTTAAAAAACAAATAAAATACACCTAACCCAATTAAAAATATCCCACCAATGACACCAATCGACTTTTTATACTCAATCAATCGACCCATAAATTCACCAAAAAAATTAGCCAATAAAACCATTATAATATCGCTAAGCCAAACACCCGCAATAAAATAAAAGGCAGATTTTATGCCATAATTAATTCTGAGTTTTATTATGGTAAATACAACAGGGCCTACCGAAAAAACCAATGCCAAACCCAACAACAATCCAGATATTATTGCATCTGTCATGGTTTTTATTTATTAATATATAAAAATTAATTTACCGTATTGTTTTGCAAAAACTGATTCCACTCTTCAAACATTTTCCCTTTCATTACCCTGGGAAATTTATGTTGGCCGCCTATCTTTCCTTTATGTTGCATAAAGTCCATAAATACATGTTCGGGCAAAACCTTTACCTGCATGGATTTTAAAGCATGTTTTCTCTCTACTTCATAATCATCATTTAATGATTTTAATTTTTCATCAATGATGGATGCAAGTTTAACCTCATCCACAACATCATCACAAGCTACATACCATTGATGGCCAAAGAAATTTCCGTATGGCACACCAGCAACTGTAAATTCGGAAATGGTAATATTTAATGTTTCACTGGCCAATAAAATAGCCTTGTTCATATTATCTACACTCAAATGCTCGCCCACTAAACTTAAAAAATGTTTTGTTCTTCCCGTAATAATGATTTCACTTTTCTCTTTATCAATCAAACGAACGGTATCACCAATGGCATATCGCCATGTTCCCGCATTCGTACTAATTAAAATGGCATAATCTTTATTCTCTTCTATTTCATGAATCATTAAAGCCTCAGGATTTTCTAAAATATTCCCATCGCTATCAAAATTATGATCATCAAATGGCACAAACTCAAAAAAGATATTGTTGTTCAAATTCAAATGCATGCCTTTGGTACCCTGCCGATTTTGATAAGCTAAAAAACCCTCACTTGCCAAATAGGTTTCAATATAGGTAATAGGTTTGCCCATCAACTTTTCAAATCCTTTTTTATATGGCTCCATTGCCACACCACCATGCACATAAAATGCGAGGTTAGGCCACATTTCATGGATATTATTGAGCTTATATTTTTCGATTATTTTTTCAATACACAACTGCAACCATGCAGGCACACCAATGATAAATCCAATGTCCCAATTGGGTGCCATCTCCACAATCTCATCCAGCTTTTTTGCCCAATCTTTTTCTTTTGCAATTTTTTTACCTGGCTTATACAATCCCAAACCTTGAAACCAAAATGGAATGTTCTTTTGTTGTATGCCACTTAAATCACCTGCATAGTAAGTTGGTCCTTTTTGTAATTGTGTACTTCCTCCAAGCATTAACCAACCCCTACCAATGGCACTTTTAGGTACGTTTTCATATTTTGATAAACTTACCAATTGCTTCAAACTAGTGATGGTATTGCTTCTTATAAGCTCCTTTGTTACTGGAATGTATTTACTAGACGCCTCACTGGTTCCACTACTCAATGCAAAAAATTTGATGACACCCGGCCAACACACATCAGGAGTACCTTCGAGTGTTTTATGCCACCAATCCTTATATAGTTTGTCGTAATTATAAGTAGGTACAAGCTGTTGAAACTTTTTACCAGGATGCTTACTCAATAAAACATCATCAAAATGATACTCTTGTCCAAATTGCGTAAACCTTGCCTTTTTCAACAGTTTCTTCAATACTTTAATCTGCTGGCTTCTTGGGTCCCTTGGTGGAATATTAAAAGCTCTAGCAATTGATTTTGGTATTGTAATGTCAAATATAGCCATTCATTTATCTGATTAATTGACAACAAATATAATTATTGAGCACCTATTTCCTGACTTAAATTTATTCAGATAGATTATCCCATTATTTTTTATAAATCTAATGTGCCCAATGTTGTTAAAAATAATTACGTTTGCGATTCATTTTGAAAACGTTCTAAAAACAGAATATTCATCTAATAAAAACCAAAAAATTATGCTTAAAAAATTATGCTTATCCATTTTTATGATTGCCACGTTACTTACTGCCCGTGCAGACGAAGGTATGTGGTTGCCAATGTTGTTGGGAAAACAAGTATACAACGACATGGTAAAAAGAGGATTAAAACTGACTAAAGAGCAACTTTATTCTATCAACAAATCATCGTTGAAAGATGCCATTATTATTTTTGGTAGAGGTTGTACTGGCGAAATCGTGAGCAACCAAGGTTTGATTTTTACCAATCACCATTGCGGTTATGAAGCCATTGCCAATGCAAGTAGCGTTGACCACAATTATTTAAGAGATGGATTTTATGCTTTTAATAAAGACCAAGAACTTAAATCAGAATTAACAGTTCAGTTTTTAGAAAAAATTGTTGATGTTACCGCTGAAGTTGAAGCCGCTGTTAAAGGCTTAGCTTGGGCTGATCGCGTTAAAAAAATGCCTGAAGTATACAAAACAATTACAGATAAAGTTGCGGATAAAGAAAATGGCATTTCAGGTAGAGTATATAGCATGTTTAAAGACAATCAATACATCATGTATGTGTACAAAACCTATAAAGACATTCGCCTTGTAGGTACACCTCCAGAAAGTATCGGAAAATTTGGTGGCGATACCGACAATTGGGAATGGCCTCGTCATACCGGAGATTTCTCTGTGTTTAGAGTGTATGCTTCTAAAGATGGCAAACCAACTGAATTCAGTAAAGATAATGTGCCTTTAAAACCTAAACATTTTTTACCAGTTAGCATCAAAGGAATTAATGATGGTGACTATGCAATGATTTATGGTTATCCAGGTGGTACAAATCGCTACGAAACCAGCTTTGGGATCAAGCTAAAAAACGAAGTTGAAAATCCTGCATTAGTTGCGCTTAGAGATATGCGCTTGAAATACATGCACGAACAAATGATTAAAGATCCAGCAGTAAAATTAAAATTGGCTTCTAGTTATGCTGGTATCGCTAACTATTGGAAATTTTTTGATGGTGAAACAAAGCAATTGATCAAATTCAATACCTACGGACAAAAACAAAAATTCGAAAATGAATTTACAAACTGGGCAAAAGGTAAACCAGAGTTTGAAAATATTTTTGCTGAATATGAAAAGAATTACAACACTTGGACACCATACAGCAAACATCGCCAGTATTTGAATGAAGGCATCAAAGGTTCTCCATTAATGGCTTTTGCAAGTAATTTAATGTCTTTAGAAGCTACGTTAATTAAAGCGGGTGCTACTGCAGAAGAAATTAAAAAAGCTGTTACAGCTGCTGATGCTGCTCGTAAAGATTTTATCAATGGTGAAGATTTACCAAGCGACAAACTTATTTTAGCTGCCGCTGCTAAAGCTTTTTATACAGATATCGATAAAAGTCAACAACCTGCAAATGTTTTTGAAAAAATTGCTGCTTATGGTGATTTAAATGATGAAGCTACTTTTAAAAAATGGGCTATAGATGTGTTTGCAAAAACAATGATTTTGAATGATGAAAAATGGAACGCTTTCGTTGCAAACCCTACTACTGTTGGACTACAAGATGATGTTGCTTTTGATTTTGCTGCCGCTTTTGCAAAAAACTACACCACTAAATATGCACCAATTTACATGGCTTTCGTTAACAAAAACAATGAGCTTGGTCGTGCTTACTTAAAAGGCATTATGCAAAGAGATACCGCAGCTGCTGCAAAAATGTATCCTGATGCTAATTTTAGCATGCGTGTGAGTTTCGGAAACGTAAAAAGCTACAAACCAAAAGATGCTGTTGCCTACGATTTTGTAACTACTTCTAAAGGTTTAATGGAAAAATATAAAGAAGGCGATTATGAATTTGACCTTCCTGCAAAACAAATTGACCTGTTAAAAAAGAAAGATTTTGGTCAATACATCGATAAAAAAAGAAACGACTTGGTTATCGCATTTATTACTACAAATGACATTACTGGTGGTAATAGCGGAAGTCCTGTTATTGACGGAAACGGAAATTTAATTGGTCTTGCTTTCGATGGCAACTACGAAGCATTAAGCCATAAAATTGCTTTTGATAAAGATCTAAACCGCACCATTTGTGTGGATGTTCGTTATGTATTATGGTGCATCGATAAATTTGGTGGTGCCAAAAACTTAATTGATGAAATAAATCCAATCAAATAATTCAATCTAATTCATTTTTAAAAAGCGCTTTCAATTTGAAGGCGCTTTTTTTATCATACCATTTACCCCTTTTAATATTCATAAAGACCAAACAAATATTTTATATTGCAGCAAATTAATAATCATGCTTAAATCAATGACTGGTTTTGGGAGAGCAGAGCAAACTGTAGGCGACAAAACATACATTGTAGAAATTAAAGCGCTAAACGGAAAACAGTTTGAGCTTCAATTGAAACTACCCCCATTGTTGAAATCTTTTGAGTTCGACATTAGAAATAACTTACAAGAAAAATTGGTTAGAGGTACTATCGATTGTTTTATTATCGTTAAACAAAATGGTGCTTCAAAACCCGTAATCATCAATACCGATTTAATAAAAGCATATTATCAACAAATTGATCAACTCGCTACAGAACTCAGCATTGATACCAACTCCGTTCTAAGTGCTTTGCTTCGTTTACCAGAAGTGGTTAGTCCAAGTACAGATGTTATGAATGACGCTGATTTTGCTGCATTTAATGTGGTTTTAAACGAAGCCATTCAAGCATTAGATAAACATAGAATTGAAGAAGGACAATCCATTGAAAAAGATTTATTGGGCAGAATTGCAAAAATTCATGATCAAGAAACTGAAATATTAAAATTTGAACCCAACAGAAAAACCAGAATCGTTACAGAAATAAATCAATTGTTGGATAAGCATGTTGGGCAAGAAAACATCGACAAAAACAGATTGGAACAAGAGTTGATTTACTATATGGAAAAAATTGATATCCATGAAGAGCAAATCCGCTTGCGTCAACATTGCGAATATTTTAATGAAATCCTAAACGATACTGAAGTGAGTAAAGGAAAGAAATTGTCTTTTTTACTTCAAGAAATTGGCAGAGAAATCAATACCACAGGCAGTAAAGCTTATGATGTAGATATTCAAAAATGTGTAGTGTTGATGAAAGATGAACTGGAAAAAGCCAAAGAACAAATTCTAAACGTACTTTAAATTTTTAGTAAAATTAAATATTCATGTCGTTACGATTGTTTTCAATATTAATGTTACTTTTTTCAATTTCCGGTTGTAAACAATTGGATGTATTTGAAAAAAACACCATCATTCCAAAACAAGCATGGAAAAAAGATTTCCCATGTAGTGGTACGTTTACCATTACAGATACCAGCGCTTATTATCAGATGTATATCGTACTCAGACATACCGACGCATATATTTACAATAATATTTGGTTGAATGTGGGTTTGCAATCGCCAAAAGATACCATGTATTTTCAAAAAGTAAATTTCAATTTGGGTGATGATAATCGTGGCTGGTATGGCACTGGAATGGATGATATCTGGGAAGTCAGGAGCTTATTAACCAATAAACCCCGAAAATTTATAAAACCCGGAGAATATAAATTTGAAATTTATCAAATCATGAGAAACAATCCGCTCAAAAATGTATTAAATGCGGGTATGCGGGTTGAAAAAGTTCAGAATCGTTAATTTTTAAATTTTTATTGATTTATCTCTATCGTTTCAAAACTATTAATTAATTTAGCCTTACTGTACCTATCTTAGATAGAAAACATATTTTTACAAAAAATTTTAAATCAAAATATCTGAACGTGAAAAGTACGATTATTCTTTTGGCAATTGTTTGTGGAATTGGATTTAATGCTCAAGCTCAAACAGATGGTAATTTCCACCAGGGCGAATTTGGAGTTTCATTTGGATTAGCTAATTATTTTGGTGATTTAAATACACGTTCCGGTTTAAATGAACCAAAACCATGTGCTGGCATATTTTTTAGAAAGCAATTTGGAAATTATGTAGGAATGCGCGTTTCTGCAAGATATGCTCAACTTGGTTACAGCGATAAATACAGCAAAAATGAATATCAAAAATTAAGAAATCTCGACTTTAAATCCGATATTTTTGAATTTGTAGTTCAAGGAGATTTCAATTTCTTCACCTACGATCCTAAAGACCTTAACTATCTTTTCACACCTTACGTTACTTTAGGTTTAGGCGTTTTTAGTTTTAATCCTTACACATTTACAGATGCTGGAGAAAAAACTTATTTAAGCCCACTTTTAACCGAAGGACAAAATACACAATACAGCACAATGGCTTTATGTGTTCCTTTTGGTGTTGGTTTTAAATATGCTATCAGCCCAAAAACAAATCTAAATTTCGAAATAGTTCACCGTTTTACAACTACCGATTATTTGGATGATGTAAGCACTCAATACGCTGGACTTTATTTACCTGATGGTAGTAAAAATCCTAATTTCTGGGAACCAGATCCTAACAACCAAAGTGCTTATATCTTAAGCGCTGCTGGTCAATTGCAAGATCGTTCTGAAGGACAAATTTTAGGGACAAAAGGTCGTCAACGTGGTTGGAGCAAACAAAAAGATCAATACATCATGGCTGAAATTGGTCTTTCGTTCAACATCAGTACATATCGTTGTCCTACCGCTTATTAAT
>CANFUJ010000011.1 GCA_947450165.1 Chitinophagaceae bacterium | reverse complement strand
GGGCGTAAATCCATCTGTTATTAAATTATAGTTTTTGAAAAATACCAATAAAATTAAAGAAAGTGCAGTTGTGTAATAAACGTAAATAGGGTCATACCAAACATCTCCAGGCCCAATTAGTCGTTGCAGCAGGTTAGGTTTATCAATTGTTAGTACCTTACTATTCATTAAAGTTGCATGATTGTATTTAACAAGTGTTTCCATTGAATTAATTTTTGAAACAGGCAAATCAATCCAATACTCCGAACTTGGTATGAGAATTAGCATCGTTATATAAAGCAATCCAAAGCCAATTAAAACATAGAGATAGTATTTTACGTTTTTTTTCATTTTTTTTAAATTTAGCGCAAAATAGTATTTTATTATTGATAAACAATAAATATTGTCTTTTTTTCAAAATTTTATTCGCTAGCATAAATGTGTTTTACTAACTTGCTCATAATTTTAAAAATGCTTTTATTCCTTACAAAATCTGACTGAAATTTATATTTGATAAAATATATTCAGGTTAGGCAACTTTAATGTAAACATTTGCATTATAGATTTTGAAGTATATGAAAATCGTAACTCATCAGCAGATAGAACTATGCCGCAAATGGAATCGCATTGCCCAAAAGCAGGTATTCGAAATGCTGTACCCGCCCATGTTCAGAATTGTGCAACGCTATCTGGTGAATACCACCCAAGCGGAAGATTGTGTTATGCGTGGCATGATGAAAGTTTTTCAACAAATTGATTCATTTAAATTTCAAGGAGAACAAAGTCTTTTTTTCTGGTCGAAACGAATTATAATCAACGAAGCTTTGATGGATTTGCGAAAACGCAATATTTTTTATCTCTTAACAGAGGAGGATTTGATAGAACTACCAGACACAACAGAATTAATTAATGAAATAGATGCGGAAGAAATATTTCGTTTAATCATTGGTTTGCCGGAAGGATATCGTACTGTTTTCAATTTGTATGTCATAGAAGAATTTTCACACAAAGAAATTGCGCAAATGCTTGGAATCAATGAGAGTACAAGTAAAACGCAATACAGAAAAGCGAAAATCAAACTCAAAGAAATGTTACTCAACAATAAAAATAGTTTTTATGGAAAACTTAGAAAATAAATTAATTCGGGAAAAAATAAATACCATAGCAAATCTCCCCAAAGATTATGCGCCATTGCTTGATTCAAAATTTGAATTGTTGATGTCAGGCATTACAGAGTCCGATAAAAAAAGAAAAAGAATATGGATAATTATTCCATGGGGCGTTGCAGCAGGAATTGCATTGTTGTTGATGATAAATCAAACTTCAAATGAAAAGAAAATTATCACATCGAAAGCTCCTACACGCAATCAAATTTCTTCACAAAATGATTTTGTAGTAAAAACGGGTACTCAAAAAAAAGACATAGTCAACAAGAAAAATCCATCTCCAAATAATAAACCTATTGATACAGATACCATTTACAAAAACGAAAATTTTGTTTTTATTCAAGAGTCCGATAAATCAGCTGAGTTCATAATTCCCCCAATCATTAATGATTCTGTAACCAATACAGCAATAGTAAAATTTGAAAAAAACAATCCAGCAAAATTAAAAAAGCATCGATTTGCCGAAATAGATTTTAATGATAATTCTACAACTGAGCCCGTGTTAGAATCAACTGCAAAAAGATTTAAAGTTGATTTCAAATTCAATATAAATAACACCATCGTGCAATCGCCATATGTTAAGCCACTTCATTTCAAAAAAGACTTTTAAACTCAAAAAAAATCATGAAAAAATCATTAGTCATTTCAATTTTATTTTATTTCGTTGTTTTAAATCCCTTTAGAACATTGGCATCAGATTCTCCATCTGATACTTTAATTGTACGATTGGGTGGTAATAATCATGTGCGCATAGTTTGTGCTTCGTTTGATGATTTATACAAATATTCAAGAGCAGATTCATTAGTTTCTGTTTTTACCACAGATATTAAAAAGTCATTTCAGGATAAGGATTATGGAGAATGGCCTCAGGTATTGCATTATTTAGTTAAGGGAGATGGCAAGCGTCGGTTGAAAATACAGAGCAATGAATTTACAGAAGAGGAGTTTAATCTGGAAAATGAAAAATACAGATTAAATGAAAATCTCCCTCCATTTCATTATGTCATATACGATTTAAGCAAGTCAATGGAATTGCATATTTATTTAGATTCTGCGGATAAAATTAACTTGTTTCAACAAGTCAGTTTAGATAGTGCGATTCATAAATTAACTCAAAATAAAAAAACTTGTAATTGTGAGCAGAATTATAAAATAGAAATAGTTTATGAAAATGATTCATTCAAACTCGGAAAATCCAAAGGAAATAAAATTTATAGCATAAGTTTTTCACCAGATGTAAATGCATTCCTTATTGGTAATCGTTGGGTACCTACCGTAGGTGGGAGTTTAGATTTAATTCTAAAAACCAAGTATGCAAAACCTGTATTGTTATTAGGCGTATCTATAGTTGGATATGGTTTTTATGACCTTAATAATGGATTTTTTAATGTGTCAACAAATGCCGGATATAATTTTAGGATGGGATATAATTTAAATGAAAAAAAAGGAAACACGGCATGGAGTGGTTTTGAGGTGGGTATAATTAAGGGGAAACAGACCAATGAATTAGGCTTTAAAGGTCAGGCTTTTCGTTTAAATATGTTTACAGAAATTAACGGAATAGGTTTCAGCTTCGGAGCTATTATTGATGCAAAAAAAACTTCCGTTCCTATAATTGGAATTAGGTTGCCGTTTTAGAATTGATATCTAAGTCACAATTGTTTATTCCAGACTCAACTATAATTAACATATATTTTTATTTTGTTTGTTATTATCAGCATAAATTTATTTTACTAAATTTTAAATTAAAAAGTTAATCAAATTAACTACTTTATAAAAATCTGTAATAAACACAAAAAGAAAAATTATGAAAAAATTATTTTTTGTACTTAGCGTATTTACATTGTCTTCTTTTTCAGAAATTGGCAACCCCACATTTGAAGTGAAAAACATCAAAAGAAATTTTGTAAAAGTAAAAAGCGATTTTTATGTTTCTAAATATGAAGTATCCAATTTAGACTACCGTAATTTTCTTGCTGAAATGTTGAATGATAATAAAATTGAGGTGTATAGAAATTGCTTGCCAGACACTTTAGCATGGAAAAATAAATTAAAAAATACAGAGCCATTTGTTCAGTTTTACTTTCGCAATTCAAGCTATGACAATTATCCTGTTGTAGGAATAAGTTACGAATCTGCAATTGAATATTGCAATTGGCTAACAGAGAAATACAATAATGATTCAAAGAAAAAATATAAAAAAGTATTGTTTAAATTGTTAAGCAAGGAAGAGTGGACTTTTGCCGCAAATAATGGAGACGCATCAAAAGACTATACTTGGGGAAGTGGGTTTATGCAAAACAATAGCAAAGCGTATTTATGTAATTATAAACACAACGAAACTCAAGAGATAAATCATACATCAATGACTCAAAAGACAATGATAACATCTCCAATTAATTCATTTTACCCCAATTCTTTTGGAATATATAATATGTGTGGAAATGTTGCAGAATTGATTGAAGAAAAGGGAATTTCAAAAGGAGGCAGTTTTGACGACACTGATGATAAAGTAAGAATATCAAGCGAAAAAATATACACTAAATCACAAGCTGACATTGGATTTCGTGTAGCCATGAAAATCATCGAGGAGTAAGTGAGTGTGGAAGAAACTTTTGGTGCAATTGGCGCTGAGTTGATTCATTGAAAAGTAGATGGACTTATTGATGAAGATGCCTGAATCTATTTAACTCTTTTTGGGAATACTTATTATATGATGATTCAAATCCAATAAATGATTTTGACAGTACTTTCATATTTAATATTGTGGCTGGAAGACAATACCAAATGAAGGCTATACTAAGTGACAAAACAGCTCCTAACACATATATTAATCATGAATCATTTTATAAGCCTTTTACAGTAGACAATAGTGACACTACATTAATTGACTTTATTGTACAATAAGTAGATGTAGAAACAAACTAAGGCTCTGGAGTACACAGGGAACAAATGAGACGTGCTTGATGATTTTTAGAATATAAAATTTAAAGAAATGAAGAATAAATCATTGTTGATTATTCTCTTATTATTTACTCATCTTTTGATTTCAAATACCTGCAAAAAAGATTATTATTCAGGTTCTGAAAATGTGAGATTAAGTGCAACATTAAATGATTCCGCTGATGTTATTAGTTTGGGAGATACATTAAAAGTTAAACTAACAATACCTGATATTGTAGTCAGCGAAAGTGGCCAAGTGATAAATGTAAATTCAGTTCAGCAGGGGCTTTATACTTTTAATTTTTACCAATTCGACACGTTGACACGTAGGGCAGCGAGAATAAGAAATTCCGATGCCATATCTGTATCTAAGGGCACAATCGACAGTTATCTCTCCAGTGTTTATGTTTCTACAACTAATTATCCGTATGAATCTATATTGAATATTGTTCCAGCAACCAAAGGAATTTATTATTTAGAGATTCATGATAAAGGCTCATTTAAGGTCAATAACAACTTTGAATCGTTTTTAAAAGTCAATTTTAAAGTACAAAACATTCATAATGATATAATGACTCAATATTCAAGTGCTGATGTTGGAAATGCAATGTTGGAATCTCAAATCAATGGAATTGGCTTTTATGTTTTTAAAGTAAACTGATACAGGTTAACGTTATGAAAAATAAAATCTTCTTGATTTTCTTAAATCTCTTTAGCACAGTAACATTTGCTCAATTAAAAACATTTACTGTTGAATACAATTGTGTGCTTACAATAAAGCAAAAGATTTCCGGAAATGACTCCATAAAAATTTTGATAAATAATGATACATTGAAAAAGCCGAAGGACTTATCGATGAAGTTGCCTAAATCAATTAACATGAAAGTTATTTTAATGTCAGAAACAACAATTGGCAATTCAAATGAATCTAAAATCATAATAAATAACACAAATTCCGGCTGGAAAAATAAAGCCGAAATTAATCTATTTGACAGCCTTGTTTATAAAAATCAAAAATGGATTCAGTATGAAGAAAATGAAGTTTCTAATATGAGTAAATCTCCATTTGAACTTACTTATACAAATGAAGAAAAACAGATATTGGGTTATAAATGTGTAAGAGTAGATTTTTTTGATAAAGCTGATTCTACCAAAGGTGAGTTTTGGGTTGCTCATTCACTGCCAAATACATTAATGCCTTTTGGTGGCTACGAACCGCTAAACGGTGCTGTTTTAGAATGTAATTATTTTAATTCAGGAATATCTTATACGGCTACATCAATCAAGGATGATTATTTTGATATAAAGCCTTTAAAGTGATTAAATAAATTTTATGAAGCATCTATTTTTACTTTTGTTTTTTCCTACTTTTTGCATTGCTCAAAAATCTAAAAATGTAGATACATATCGTGATAGCATTGATAATAACATATATCGTGTTGTTGCTACACAGTATGCACCCGGTTATTTATATTCATTAAGTTTTCAGTATGAAAAAAGAATAATAAAATCGTTGACATTATTGGCGCAAATGGGCACAGGTATAGATGTGCAACATTTTGGAAACTTAGATAATCGTTTAAATAAAAAAAATCAATATGCCTTTTCCGTATTTGGATCGGTGGAATCAAGGTATTATTTTAATCTGGCGCATCGAATTAAAAAGGAAAAAGCGGTTCATAATATTTCAGCATTTTATCTTTCACTGCAAGAATTTATACTTTCCAATCCTTTCATTTTTGTGAATCAAACAGCCAGTAATGCAACTCAAGGAAATATTCAGACCTTTTTCAATTTAGGTTGGCAAAAGCAATATCAATCTCTTTATTTGCATGTTTACGGAGGCCCATCATTGTTCAAAAAATCATTTAGCAAATATGAAAACAATAAATACCTCGATGAATGGCAAATGGGATTTGCTATTGGGTTGGTGTTGTAAGTTTATTTTAAACAAACAGAAACATGAAGAAAATCTATGTTGCTTTATTTTCAATAATTTAAAAACTGCATTAAAACATGAAGAATCATAAAATAATTTTAGCTGCTTATTTTTTCATTTTTCTTTCCATGTTGCAATCTTGCGACCCAGAAAGGTTATGTACAGAGCCAAAATGTGCATATAGTCCTGTAAGTACTGAAATTCAAGGCACGCTAAGTGGAAAATTAGATTCTATAATCCATATTGGTGATACCATTCGTTTTTATATGAAAATACCGGATACAATGGTTACGAATTATGGGGACATCACATTTGGACAATTATTGGAGAACAGTTTTTTTGGAATTCATTGTTCTGGAGGAGATTCATTAATTGGTAGTGGGGAAGGTTGTTTTAATGGAACATCACATTTAGTAATGCCAATTCTCATTAAATACGGAACCATGGTAAATGGAGACAAAACTTGGCATTATACTACCAGAGAATATGAGTGTTTATTTATTCCAACAGAAAAAGGGAGATATGTATTAGAAGTTACAAGTGGTCGTATAGAAATGACAGCAAATGATGGGAGAAGTTGGTTAGTGAATCCTGCTATAAAATTAAATTGTCCTAAAAGGTATGACCAATACCTTAGTTGGATGGACTCATCAATGAGGCCCGAAGCATATAGTATTATTTCTCGAAAAATAGGGTGGTATTGTTTTCAAGTAAAATAAAAATCTATGGTGCTTAATTTTCAATATTTTAAAAACTGTATTAAAGCATGAAGAATCATAAAATAATTTTAGCTGCTTATATTTTCATTTTTCTTTCCATGTTGCAATCTTGCGACCCAGAAAGGTTTTGTACAGAGCCAAAATGTGCATATAGTCCTGTAAGCACTGAAATTCAAGGCACGCTAAGTGGAAAATTAGACTCAATAATTCATATTGGTGACACTATTCGTTTTTATATGAAGATACCGGATACAATGATTACTAATTATGGAAACATCGCATTTGGTCAGTTGTTGGAAAATAGTTTTTTTGGAATTCATTGTACAGCGGTCGATTCTATTACTTCTACTGGTTCAATAAATGCAAGTCAAATTACAAAAGTTATCATTAAAAGTGGAACTATGGTAAATGGTGGCAAAACATGGGACTATACAACAAGAGAATTTGAATGTTTATTTATTCCAAATAGAAAAGGAAAGTGCATTTTAGAATTAACAGACGGCCGTATGGAAATGACTGCAAATGATGGTAGAAGTTGGTTAATCAACCCTTTTATTACTTTTAATTCTCCAAAAAGATACAATCAATATCTAAGCTGGGTAGATTCATCAATAAGGGCTGAAGCATATAGTGTTATTACTCAAAAAAAAGGATGGTATTGGTTTGAGGTGAAATAAAAATCTATGGTGCTTAATTTTCAATATTTTAAAAACTGTATTAAGGCATGAAGAATCATAAAAAAATTTTTTCGGGATTTTTTTTATACTCAATATTGTTTCTTTCACTTAATGTATTTAGTCAATCAAACGCAAATAGAGTGGTGTTGGAAGAGACGATAAAAAAATACAAATCACATACAGCTATTACTTATGATGTGGACTTTGCAATAAAGTTTTTTGACGATGAAGAATTAAATTACGTCCACAGTAAGGTAAATATCATCAAGGATAAACTTGATACGATTTTTAATTCAAAGTTTTCTTACAGCCGCGTTGACACCTCAATAAATGTTATAAAATATTATAACAATCCTTACCTGTATGTTATTGATTTAATGAATAAAAAGATAGAGCGTAGCGATGCATCAAAAGGACAAATTTATGATGTAACTGGGAACATAGATGGAGATGTATTGAAATCTAATTTTGTTTCAATTGAAAAACTTGAAAATAAATTAAACGCCCCTGAAAATAAAATAAAATATTCAGACACTTCCAATTATTTAAAAATTACAATAAACTATCCTGATAAAGATGAAATTTACGGATGCGAAGAATCTATTTATATCGATAAAGAAAAAAAAATAATTACTAAAAAATCATATCAGGCGAAATACAAAGATCAAATTCAAAGAAATTCATGGCTTTTCAAAAACATAGTGTTTGACGAAATTGGAGAATCGGATTTAAAAAGCAATATGAATAAATACTTGGATAGTTTTCCGATTGAAGATTACAAGCCTCCAACTGATGAAGATTACAATTTGTTAGATACTGGCATACTTGCTCCCAAAATATCAGGTACTATATTCCCCAATTATGAGAAAATATCAACACTCAATTTTGAAAAAATAACCTTGATTGACTTTTGGTACACGTCTTGTATGCCCTGTATAAACGCGATTTCTCATTTAAACAAATTGTACAAAAAGTATGGAAATAAAATAGATGTAATTGGAATCAATCCTTACGAGGTAAGCAAGAAAGACAGTGAAAAAATATATAACTTTCTTAACCGAACTCCAATAGATTATCCAATTTATTTAGTCGATACTATACCTGCAGATTATAATATCAAAGCCTATCCAACTTTATACATCATTGACAAAAAGGGTTTAGTAAGATATTCGAGAATTGGGCTTTCTGAAAATATGTATGATGAATTGGATGAAGTATTATCTGATTTATTAAAAAAATAATCTAAAATCAAATGTTTAAGAAATCTCGTAAACTATAAACTATGCCAATAAAAAAGACGACTATAGTTCGTAAAGTTATATGCAATATTAAAACGCTGCTCTCTTGTCAAAATAAATTTGATATTGCCATTTGTCAGTTATCAATGTGTCTTTAGTGGGAAACTCCGTTTTGACTGATTTACCTGGTGTAGGGTACCAATAAAGCCTTTCCCTTACATCTAAAAAATATTTTGTCAAATGAGTGTTACGAACTAAAATTTCAAATGTGCTGTCCTTGGAGATAGTGAAACCAAAAATATTCTCTTTACCAATTCCTTTGAATAGCTGAACTATTTTGGGATATATTATTTCAGGTATGTCACTATTACTATACCCACTTATTTGGTTTGATGTGTCAAAATTATAGAAGTATGTGAAACTATTATTAGCGTTACTCAAATTGAAACTGTCATAATTGTTCAGTATGATTTGTCGAAGTGTGTCATACTGTGGCAAATTATTTATTACAGTTTGGTCATACTTATGTTTTTCAAACTCACTTTTGAAGTCGTTAGAATTCTTGCAACTTAATACAGTTACAAGCAAAAGAAATAGTATCAATGTTTTCATAGAACTACTGATTAAAATTGAAATTCCCTACAAACCAAATTCACTTAGTTTCTTTGGTTTAGAGTTTCTATTCTATTTTTTGTACTTTCTAATTATTAGAAATACTAAGAAAAAGAATTCTAGACCTAACATCGAGTTTCTAATAATTAGAAACGTTTGTCTATCCTCAATCCAATTAGATAGATTGGCGAATATAAAGGTTAGGATTATGAGAACAACGACAATTAAAATTTTATTTTTAAACATATAATTTGGTTTTTTTATTATTAACATGAATATTCCATACAATCGCGGATTTATCATTGACCGAAACATTATTCGAAATAAGTGATTCTATAACTTTTTTGTGATAAGATGATTGAGGAGTATCAATGAAAACCAATTGATAATTACCGTCACTATTTTTATTAAAAAGCAGCGTGTCTTTTATAGTTTGGCTGAAAAGTTGATTCATTGAAAATAAAACCAGTAACAAAAAAAAGTACTTTTTTAGCATAATTATTTTTTAAATAGTATCAGTTTTTTAAACGAATGATTTTTTCAAATTCAAGATTGGTTGAGTCTTCGTCTTTATTGTAATAAATAAGTTTCTTATTCCTGTTGAATACAAAAACAGCTGGGAACTTAATTCTTTTCGAAGGCTCAATTATTTTAGCATCATCAAAGACTTCTTTTGTAAACATGTCATATTCGTCATAATCTAAAGTATGTGTGTTGTAAATAAGAGGGTCAAAATAATAGCAAGTATCAAAACCAAATTTAGCTTTGTTTAAATTTTCGACATTCTCTTTTACTGTCGTTAATAGAATTACTTTAAAATTGTAATTCTTTTTTATTTCTTCAAGTTTAGAGAGATTTTGTAAACTTGGTTGGCAAAATGGTTTGAAAAAATAGACCAATGTAAAATCATTTTCATCACTAATATTTTGTTTTATTTCTTGAAAAGATGTTTGAATTTTATGAACTTTTCCTTCAGCCATATTAACTCCAAGTTGATTTTTATCAACTGATTGTAAAAGCAGTTTATCAAGCAATAATTTATGATTATCTTTTTTATTGTCTAATTCTCCGACTTTAATGAATTGAATTTTTCCTTGTTTATCAATTATTACAGTGGTAGGCCACATGGAAAACAATTTGAAGGTATCAATCATTACACTTGCCCCATTTGGAACTTGTTCGAACGTGAATTTTTGTGATTTCAAAAAATTCCGTAATTGAGTACTGTCTTCATTTGCTAAGGACAAAAACACAATATCTTTTCCTCTGTATTTTGAAACAAGCTTGTTAAGTTCTGGAATTTCATGAATACAAGGAATGCATTTAGTGAACCAAAAATTAAGGAACAGTACTTTTCCTTGAAGACTGTCACTGTTGATAAATTTCCCATCTAAAGTATTTATTGAAAATTGCGGTGTCTTAAGGCCAATTAAACATTTATTTCTTAATTGCAGCTTTGTCCAAAATGCGGAATCTCCGACAGAAATTTCCTCAAGAACTTCAGAACATTTTTTATGCTGTTCTGAGTAGGATTGGCTAAACACAATTTGATTATTGCTAAAAAGAAATATGAAAATTAAAAAATGAAAGTTTCTCAAGAAGTAGATATTTAATGGTTACTGCATTTGTCTTTAATTGGAAAAAATTTCAAAACAAAGTAACGAAATTTAACAGGTGAAATTAGAAGCAGAATGTTAAAAATTAAGGGTTAATAAACAACTAATCTGTTTTCTCCACTTCAAATAAAACTTCAACTCGCTTTCCTAAAATAGTAGCCAGTTTTATAGCCAGTGTAACTGATGGCGTGTATCGGCCTGTTTCTATGGAGATGATGGTTTGTCTGGATACGTTTGTCATTTCGGCTAATTCAACTTGGGTGAGTTGTTTTTTTGTTCTTTCTTCTTTGATGTAGTTTTTCATGAATGATTGGATCTGATAATCTTAATATGTAAAATGTAATTGAAGCGGCAAATAAATGAAAGCCAGAAAAGAAAAATCAGTGAGATAAAGAAAAGCATCAATCCACCTTGGCTTGGCTCTTCAAGAATCATCATTGAAAAAAAGCCCACAATGATGAATATGATTTGTGTAAGTGCGGCAAATTGAAAGCTGTCCAGCCTAGTTCTTTGCACCATTTCATCTTCGATTTTTTCTTTAGAAAAAGTGATAAAATAAATGCCAGCAAGAAAGGAAAAGAAAGATATCACGGCAGTAATTACATTTACAACATGAAAAGCAAAATGATTGCTTGATGTTTCTTCAATAAAGAAATTCAAAATACGGGTTATCATTCCAACTTGCATGAAAATCCATAATGAAAAACCGATAGGAGCGATAACAGTGCCAATCTTTTTAAAACGATGTGGAAGTAAATAAGTCATAGTTTGATTTATTTTATTAAATCAAATGTAAAGGATACTTAACATTTAGCCAAAAAATATTTTGGTCTAATTAATCTAAAATATTCCGAATAAATTTGGAATAATCTGACAAATCTTCATTTATGAAGAAGCTCTCGGTAATCGTCCCGAATTTTGATTTTTTGTAACAAAAGTGGAATCCCCATTAGCGAATGGTTTGAAGAGAAATTGGCAATTTTTTTATAAGGAATTGATTCAATCAAACATTCATTACTTGCTTATTAAAAAGCGTATAAACTAATGAAATACTTGTACCGTGCTCCTGGGATGAATAATTTCCAGAAGTCCTTTTTTTCAATGATATGCCTACTTAACAATCTGAAATAATCAGTTACAGTTCTATATACAAAAACATAAACAAAAACAGAGAAAACAAAAACTGTCGCATCTATATTGTCTGATTTTATAAGATAAAATAAAAAAATCAGTGGTGTAAAAATGGTAAGGTAATAAACGATTGAACTTTTCATTTTTTTAATTTTAATTGTTATCAATTTCTATTTTCAAGATTTAATCTTCATAATCAGCTTTGTTTCAAAAAAACAGTCGGATAAAGTAATTTCGCCTCACTTCTTATTTTGTAATACAACTTGAATGAGATTAATTTAATCAAAACTCCCAAACTTAGATATATTGTAAAAGCTATAGGCGACAACTGATTAATGTTCAATACACCACAAGCAAGAATAAAATCAAAAACATATTGAACAAGGAAATAATTACTTCCGAATTGCAACACTAGTAACCGTTTTAACAAACGACTGTCTTTTATAATACAGATATAATATGCTGTCGTCATAAATATAAAAATCCCTAAGCATAGTTCGTGAAGTATGCTGTAATCAACAGAATATGCGACTGTAGTTATCAATGATATAATCATTACTAAAAGCACTGCATTGGGCCACATAAACAAACTTCGAAACTCATTCCACTATCTGCTTTTCGCCATTTTAGCGAGTTGAATTTGACGTTCTTGCACAATCTTAGCAAATCCAAAAATGCCAAATCCAGTATATACTTTTTCTAAAGCCAAATCAAATGTCAATTTTGAATCAGCAGTCATCTCATCCTCGATACAGGAAGCGAGATGGTCTACTATTTCAATTTGAAGGTCGTACCAATGAACCATTTTTTTCTCTGTAAATCGAAACAGTTTGTTTATTTCAACTTCTGAAAGTTTAATTTGATTTTCCATTTTATTCGTAGGTTAAAAAACAGGTTTAAGTTGTAATATACTTTGGAGGTCATTGATAAAATTGAAGATGTCTGATAGTTTTTTCTTTGCTTCTTTTTTACCGGTGCTTGTTAATTGGTAATATTTTCTTGGTCTGTTTTCAAACTGTTCAATTGTGGATTCAATGAAACCCTCGGCTTCTAATTTATGCAGTGCAGGATAAAGTGCACCTTCGGTTATCAGCAAACTCCCATTAGTTATTTCTTTTACTTTTTTAGTCATTTCATATCCATACATCCGATTGTTATCATTTAATAATTTCAAAATCACTGTGGTAAGCGTTCCTTTTAATAATTGACTATTTTCTTTCATGTTGACAAAGATAATTACTTTAATTGAACATGCATAATAAACTTAGGTATAAGTCCTTTTTTCTTAAATTTTGAATCTTGTAAATCGATTAAATTATATAAGCATTCGTAAAAAATTCAATAATGAAGTAATAATTAAAAGGCCAACAAAAAAATCGCCCAACTATATTTCAAAATTTATTACCCCTCATTAAACCCATAATATTCCGTATTTTGCAACTATGTACTTGAATATTTAATTAATGGACAAAAAGAGTTTATCAGAACGCGACATTTGCACAAAGTTTATTACTCCAGCGGTTGAAAAATCGGGGTGGAATATGCACACACAGCTGTTAGAAGAAGTGTCTTTTACGGATGGTAAAATTTATGTTAGAGGTAAATTAACTGCTCGTGGTACACAGAAGCGTGCCGATTATATTCTTTATTACAAGCCGAATATTCCAATTGCAATTATCGAAGCAAAAGACAATAAGCATTCTGTAAGAGCTGGAATTCAACAGGCTTTAGATTATGCCCAAATACTTGATATTCCATGTGTGTTTAGCAGTAATGGTGACGGATTTTTATTTCACGACAGAACAGCGACAGATGGAAACATTGAAACAGAACTGGATATAGATAGCTTTCCAACTCCGGAACAACTATGGGAACGCTATAAAAAGTATAAGGGAATTGAAACGCCAGAATCCGAAAAAATAGCAGCTCAAGATTATTACTTTGATGGGACAAGCCGAAAACCAAGATACTACCAACAAATTGCCGTAAACAGAACTGTTGAAGCAATTGCAAATGGACAAAGCCGAATATTGCTTGTTATGGCGACTGGTACTGGAAAAACTTATACAGCATTTCAAATTATTTACAGATTATGGAAATCAAGAAGTAAAAAAAGAATCTTATTTCTTGCAGATAGAACTGCTTTGATAGACCAAACAAGAAAAGGAGACTTCAAGCATTTTAAAGATAAAATGACTATCATTAAAAAGAAGGTAGTTTCTACTAAGGATGGTAAGGATGAATTGGTATCGAATAAAAAAAGAGGGATTGATTCAGAAGATAAAGCTTACGAAGTATTTCTTGGATTGTATCAAGGATTAACAAATAATGAGCCTGGTATTGAAGATGCTTTCAAAGATTTCTCGCCTGACTTTTTTGACTTAATTGTAATTGATGAGTGCCACAGAGGAAGTGCAAAAGAAGATAGCTCATGGCGTGAAATATTATCCTATTTCAATAAGGCTACCCATATTGGTTTAACTGCCACTCCAAAAGAAACCAAAGAAACAAGCAATACCGAATATTTTGGCGAACCTGTCTATACCTATTCCTTGAAGCAAGGTATCGACGATGGATTTCTTGCACCTTATCGTGTGGTTAGAATAGGCTTAAATGTTGATGCTGAAGGCTGGCGACCCAATCAAGGTAAAACAGATAAAGATGGTAATCCTGTTGAAGATAGAATTTACAACCGAAAAGATTTTGACCGCAATTTGGTTATAGAAGAGCGAACGGAATTGGTTGCAAAAAAACTAACAGAGTTCTTAAAAGGTTACGACCGTTTTGCAAAAACAATTGTGTTTTGTGTAGATATTGACCACGCTGAAAGAATGCGTAATGCTTTGGCTAAACAAAATGCCGACCTTGTTGCAGAAAATTACAAATACATCATGCAGATTACCGGTGACAATGATGAAGGGAAACGTGAATTAGATAATTTCATAAACCCCGAAGAGAAATATCCAGTAATAGCTACAACTTCCGAATTGATGACTACTGGAGTTGATGCGCAAACCTGTAAAGTAATTGTGTTGGATGCCAACATCACTTCAATGACTAAGTTCAAACAAATTATTGGACGTGGTACACGTATTAATGAAGAGTTTGGCAAAATGTATTTTACCATTCTTGATTTTAGAAATGCAACAGACTTGTTTGCGGATAAAGATTTTGATGGCGACCCAATTCGTGTAAAACCAGTTGCAGAAGACGAAGATTTATCATTGGTTGTAATTGAAGAAGAGGAAAATACAGTTACCGTTTTAGACCAAGAGTCAGGTGAAGAAATAAATTTTGAGAAAGTCAAAATAAGATATCCAGGTGGTTCGGATTTGAATGGAAATTGGGTAGCAAGAGAACCTAAACAACCCAGAGAAAAGGTATATGTAAATGGAGTAGATGTCTCTGTTTTGGTAAGCCGTGAAATGTATTTCGATCAGCATGGAAAACCAATCACCAGAAGTTTAAAAGACCATACCAAAGAAATTATTAAAGAAAACTTTGCTTCACTTGACGACTTTTTAAATAAGTGGAATACCACAGACCGCAAAGAAGCCATTATAGCTGAATTGCAAGAACAAGGTGTAATGGTGGAAGCGTTGTATGATGCCGTTAACAAAGAAGTTGATTTGTTCGATTTGATTTGTCACGTAGCTTTTGACCAACCACCATTAACAAGAAAAGAAAGAGCAAATAATGTGAAGAAGAGAAACTACTTTACAAAATATGGAGACCAAGCCAAAAAAGTATTGGAAGCATTATTGGACAAGTATTCAGATGAAGGAATCACAAATATTGAAAGCATTGAAGTATTGAGAATAAATCCATTTGATGAATTTGGTTCGCCACTTGAAATTATCAACGAATTTGGAAGCAAAGAAAAATATTTGCAAGCCGTTAAAGAATTAGAATTTGAATTATATAAATCAGCATAAGAAAATATGAGTAACATAGGAGGCGTAATAAAAAGCATACAGTCCATCATGTGGCAAGACACAGGATTGAATGGTGATGCACAACGGATTGAGCAATTGGGTTGGATGCTATTTTTGAAAATATTTTCGGATAAAGACAAAGAATTAGAGTTACTTGACGACAAATACAAATCTCCAATTCCTGACAAATTTCATTGGGTAAAAGAAAAAGGCAATTGGGCTGGTGATGATGAAGGAATGACCGGTGATGAATTATTGAATTTTGTTGACAGAGAGTTGTTTCCTGCATTGCGCAATTTAGATTTAAGCACAGGCAACCAGCGTGCAGTAATTGTTCGTGAAGTATTTGAGGGTAATAATAACTACATGAAAAGTGGAATCAACATTCGTAAGGTGTTGAATAAGCTCAACGAAATTGATTTCAATATTGCCAAAGACCGTCACGCATTTGGTGAACTTTATGAAACTATTTTAAAGGAACTACAAAGTGCCGGAAAAAGCGGAGAGTTTTATACACCTCGTGCCATTACGCAATTCATTACTGAAACAATAAATCCGCAATTGGGTGAAAAGGTGCTTGACCCTGCTTGCGGAACAGGAGGCTATTTAACTTGTGCCATTGAGCATTTAAAAGCCCAGGCCAAAAATGTTGAACAACGAAAAAGCATTGAGTTAAATATTGCTGGTTGGGAATACAAGCCTTTGCCTTATTTACTGGCAACTACCAATTTGATTTTACACGATATTGAAATACCAAATATAAAATTTGGCGATGCTTTAGACCAACCATTAAGCAACTTTACCGAAAAGCATCGGGTAAATGTGATATTGGCAAACCCGCCATTTGGTGGTATTGTAGCCAATAATAATGAAACTAATTTTCCGCAAACTTACCGCACTAAAGAAAGTGCTGACTTGTTTTTAATCTTGATGATTCATTTACTAAAGCAAGATGGGAGAGCAGGAATTGTTTTGCCCGATGGAAGTTTAACAGGTGATGGCGTAAAACAACGCGTACGACAAAAACTCTTGGAAGAATGCAACTTACACACCATTATACGTTTGCCTAATTCAGTATTTCAGCCTTATGCAACGGTGGCTACCAACTTATTGTTTTTTGATAAAGGCAAACCAACCAAAGATATTTGGTATTACGAACACCGTATGCCCGAAGGCTATAAGGCTTATAACAAAACAAGACCCATACAAGCCAAAGAATTTGAACCCATTAAAAAATGGTGGAACAAACGCAAGGAAAGTGATATAGCTTGGAAAGTAAACATCAAAACTGTTATTGAAAGAGGTTATGATTTGGATATTAAGAATCCTACAAAACCTGAAGAAGAAAAGGAATATAACAGTAGGGAACTGATGGAAATGTTGGATGCTTCATTTGACAAAAGCCAAAAATTATTAAGCCAACTTAAACAAGCTATAAAATGAGTTGGAAGAAAGTTAACTTAGGAGACATTCTAACTGAAAGTAAAATCATTTCAGAAAACCCTAATCCTGACCGAAGAATTACTGTAAGATTGAAAGTTCTTGGAGTGGAAAAAAGAGGATTAGAAAATGAAGTTGAAGGAGCCACAAAACAATATATCAGAAAAGCAGGCCAATTTATATATGGCAAGCAAAATTTTCATAAAGGTGCATTTGGAATTGTTCCACCAGAATTAGATGGCTTTGAAAGCAGTTCTGATTTGCCCGCTTTTGATGTTGATAAATCATGCTTGCCAGAATTTATTTTTTATTTCTTTAAGCAAGGTAATTTCTATTTAGAACTTTCAAAAATTGCTTCGGGTGTAGCAACACAAAGAATCAATACAACTCAATTATTCGAATTGGAGTTGTTGTTGCCAGACATTAAAACTCAACGACATCTAATTTCTAATATTCAACTATTGGAGAAAAATGGCTCAGAGGTTTCCACCGAACTCACCCACCAACTCACTTTAGTAAAAAAACTCCGTCAGCAGTTGTTGCAAGATGCTGTGCAAGGCAAATTGGTTGAGCAAAACAAAAAAGAAGAACCAGCAAGAGAATTGCTCAAAAAGATAAAAGCCGAAAAAGAGAAACTGATTGCTGAAAAGAAACTCAAAAAAGAGAAAGAACTACCACCCATAAAACCCGAAGAAATTCCTTTTGAAATTCCTGAAAATTGGGTGTGGTGTAGGTTGGGGGAAATAACATCAGACGTTTCATATGGCACATCTGAAAAATCAGATTTAGTTGGCGAAATTCCAGTTTTAAGAATGGGTAATATTACTTCTGATGGTGAAATATGCTACTCAAACTTAAAATACGTTTCATCAAAAATTTCTGATTTGCCAAAACTATACTTGCAGAATGGCGATTTGATTTTTAATCGGACAAATAGTTATGAATTAGTTGGAAAGTCAGGTGTATTTGAAAATTTAGAACAGTACACCTTGGCGTCATATTTAATCAGAGTTAGATTTTTTTATCCAATTAATTCTAAATTTCTTGCAAATTACATTAATTCAAAAGTATGTAGAGAAACACAATTGGAGCCGCAAATAATTCAACAAAATGGACAAGCTAATTTCAATGGAACTAAACTTTCAAATATAATAGTCCCACTTCCACCCATTACAGAGCAAAATCGTATTATTCAAAAATTAGAATTATTAAAGCAGCATTGTAATGAGTTAGAAGTAAGCATCAAACAAAGTGAATCACAAAATGAAAAATTACTGCAGCAGGTTTTGAGGGAGGCGTTGAGGAAAGAGCCGGTTGGGGTCTAAACTTAAAATGACAAAAGAATATATTGGGTTTTGGATGTTTAGTTAGTTTTGTGTAAATCAATTAAGCAAATCAGATACAAAAAAGAAAAGCCAAAAGAGTTTGAAAAGTACTCTTGATGAACAAAGTAAATAAAGGAATTAAAAAATGACAGAATCCGACTTGCAAATATTACTTAATGAACTTTGTAATCAGCCAAGAGAGCAGCAATGGCTGGAGTTTAAGCTAAATAAAGGAAGCATTACCAATGAACAAATTGGTGAATACATAAGTGCTATGAGTAACGGCGCCACTATTGCTAACAAATCTTTTGGCTATTTGGTATGGGGTGTACAAGACGAAACTCTATTGATAAAAGGCACAAATTTTACATTTAAAAATGCCAAACATGGAAATCAGGATTTAGAACTTTGGTTAAGAAACCTATTGAGTCCGAAAGTAAATTTCGAAATTTTTGAATTCGATTACGAAGGCAATCATATTGCGATGCTCCGTATACCCCCAGCCAAAGGCGAGCCAACTCATTTTCAAAACAAACCCTACATCCGAATCGGCAGTAACAAAACCGATTTAAGAACGCATCCAAATTTTGTACGCATCATTTATAATTCGCAAGAAGATTGGAGTGCAAAAATCATAGAAAATGCAAGTATAAAGGACTTGGATGATGATGCTTTGAACTTAGCTCGAGAAAAGTTTAAAGAAAAAAGTTCAAGAGCTTCGTTTTACGACGAAATTGACAATTGGGATATTGCTACTTTTTTGGATAAAGCTAAAATTACCATTAACGGAAAAATAACCAATACTGCAATCATTCTTTTAGGCAAAGAAGAAGCGTCACATTATTTACTTCCTGCCATTGCTGAAATAACTTGGAAACTGGAAACCGAAGAAAAAGCATATGAACATTTTGGAGCACCACTTTTGTTAAATACTACCAAAGTATTGCAGAATATTAGAAACGTCAAACACAAGTTTTTTCCTGACAATGAATTGCTATCAACCACGGTTAATAAATACGATACACGCTCAATATTAGAAGCTATGCATAATTGTATCGCTCATCAAGATTACTCATTTCACAGCCGAGTATTGATAACAGAGAAAATCGATAAATTAATTTTCTCAAATGCAGGAAGCTTTTTCGAAGGCAATCCCGATGAATATTCAGATGGAGAAAAAACACCCGAACGATATCGAAACTATTGGCTTGCCAACGCTATGTTTAACTTGGGAATGATTGACCGTTTGGGTTACGGAATTCATACCATGTACTTGGCACAACGCAATCGATTTTTCCCACTTCCAGACTATTTACTATCAGAATCTCAAAAAGTGGTTTTGCAAATCTATGGTCATTCAATTGACGAAAATTATTCAAAATTGCTAATTGAACGCAAGGATTTATCTCTTTCACAAGTCGTGTTGCTTGATAGAGTACAAAAGAAGTTAATCATTACCGAAGCTGCTGCAACAGCACTAAAAAAGGAGCATCTTATTGAAGGTCGAAGGCCAAACTATTACGTTGCCGCTTTAGTTGCAGCTGTTACAGCCGATAAAGGGTCTTACATTAAAAACAAAGCGTTTGATAAATCGTATTATCGAAAACTAATTATTGAATTTTTAACCAAATACAAACAAGCTACCAGAGCTGAAATTGACGACTTACTTTTAGAAAAGTTATCAAATGTGCTTTCGACAGAACAAAAAAGGACAAAAATCAGAAACCTACTTTACGATATGTCTAAAAAAGAAAACATAATTCAAAACGCCAGAAAATCGACATCTAACCCAATTTGGGTGCTTACACATAAGATAGAAAAAGATAAGAAATAAGATAGAAATAGTAGGGGGATGAATATAATTCATTGATTTTCAATATGGATTTCAAGATTAATCAAGATAGGAAAAAGATAAGAATAAAGATAGCCAGCACATTTTTCAAGCACAATTAAAAGCTGACGAGTCAACAAACAATTACTCACAATGGTTCTCGGCTCTGCGAAGGTGGTGATTTCGAAGCTCAAAACTGTCTGCCACCACTGAATTTGATACGAAGCATAAAGCTTCATTTAAGCACTGAACCGCCAATTTCTTGTAGGTGCTGTTATGAGTATGGCGTTTATAATGGTTTTCGACAAGTCGGACAAGTCCTACTCGTTGCGTTAATTGGTCCAGTAAAAAGTCCTTTTTCAAGTTTTCCTATTGGTCCAGTAAAAAGTCCTTCGTTTAATGACTTAATTTTCTTGTTGAAAATATGGTCGAGAACTTCTTTCTTTTGTGCTTCTGTTAACTTGTTATACCATGTGTCAAATGTTTCTATCATAATATTTAAGATTTAGTGTTTCCGCAAAGTTGGCAATCGCCTTTTTTAAATTTCCAAGGTGAAGAATTACAGACTGGACAAGTTATTGTATAATCACCAGGACTGAATTCTTTTAAGGCTTCTCTATATGTTTTTCTTTTTGTTTTGTTACTAACTTTTGAGAAAGTGTCGTTGTCTTGATTATCAATCTCAGTTACATATCTGAAAAACCATTTTAATTCTTCTTCTCCAAGTGCAGATAAATTATCACACTCATTCGTAATATAAAGGTTGTTTTTTATTCCCATTTTATGGGTTGCTATTTTGTCGCCAACTTTGATAATCATTGAGAATATTGACACTGCTATGAGAGTTACAGAAAGAGCGAAGCTAATAATGTTAATCATTTTTTCAGATTCTTTTCCTTTAGATACATATTGTGCAACGATAAAAAGTAGTGGAACAATTATAGTCAGGAACAATACCAATCCATTAATGAATTCATATTTCCATTTACTTTTTCTGTGCAAGTTCTTTGCAGAAATTGCGTTTAATTTTGTTTGTTGAATTTTTACAGTCATAATTTGATTTTATATTAAATTTTGCTCAATCATTGCACTCCTTAACTTTTCATATTTTTCTTTTAATTCTTTCGGCGGTTTTTGTCCGCAACAATATCTCATTTTTTCTTGTCGCAATTTGTCAAACTCAACTTTAAGGTCACTTCGTTGCGAAATAAATAATTCTTGAATTTGAATTAAAGTGTCAGCCAAATTTTGTGAGGAATAATAAACTGTCACGTTAGCTAAACTATATTCTTTTTGTTTTTCAAGTTCTTGAAGTTGAATTTTCAACTGTCCAATTGTGCCATAGAAGTCGTAAATTAAGTTTATGGAATCCGAAGAAAGATAAAGCATATTGTCTGCAATGTCTGTGTGGCATTTGCTTACAGAATTGTCAAACTTTTTCAATGCGTCCACAATGCAAGAAGTGTCAACACAAGTCCCCGATAAAGAAACGTGAAGTTGTTGAACGTCAAATAGTATTTTTGAAAGTGAAGAGTAAACCTTTTTTTCTTGCTCTCTTATGTCGTCTTTTGCTTTGAATTTTAAGTCAATACTTTTTTCAAGTTCCTTCAACTTTCTGTTATTCCTATTTGTCAGCCAAAGTATAGCAATAGGCAATAATACACTTGTCAACGCAACTGTTACAAGTCCCGGATTTTGTTCTAATATGAGCTTTATAATTTCTTTCATTGTCGATTGTGTTTTGTCGTCCTACTCTTACGCATAACTCCCTTGTCTGCGAAATACCTCAAACCTCCTCAACTCAAACATAACACATTTTTATAAATAGTCCATATAAGTCGGGATAAATAATGCGGTTTATTTGGTGTGCATTGTCTACAGATTTCCAAGTCCTCCACAGCCTCCCAAAAGTTCGAAATTTGATAGATTAAAAAATCTGTTCAAGAAAATATGATCTAAAAAAATCGAATAAATCTATCACTATCTGGTTAGATAATAAGTATCATTTCAAACAATAGATTTATTTATTTTTTATCGAAATTTCGTGTATTCTCATCATTACATAGAAAACAACTCAAAACCACGATATTTTGCGTGTTTCCACGATAAATTTACGATAATCCACAGAAATTTATCTATTCATCGCAGTCACTTTTTTACATGTTTCAACTAGAAAATATAGATAAAAATCTAAAACATTTCTGCGTCTAAACATTTCAATATTATTTTCTAATTCCCCATTTAGATACCATAATTTACGTTAGATTTTTTTAGGTAATTTCATCTTCAGTTGCTTTTAAATTCTGTGTTGATTTTAATGTTGTTTTGTGTTTGTGTATATTTAATTTTTATCCATTATTTCTGATATTGAGATTTTAATTTTTTATAGAAAATAAACAGAATTTGCAGCAGTAGGAATATGATAATTAGTTTTCGTTACAGCATAAGGATTTTCAAAGGATTGATAAAAAAATAAACACGAAATGTTTTATTTTTCTTGAGCATACAAAATACCAGAAGGAGAGAGAAGCTTTTTTTTTCGTTTATGCGTTTACGTTATTAAATTTTTTAAAAAGAGAAAATATTTTTCAAAAAAGAAATGATGTGGGCTAAATGTGGGCTAAATTAAAAATAAAAAATCGTAAGTAATTGATTATTAGTTACTTACGATTTTTAAAAGTGGAGCTGCAGGGAATCGAACCCTGGTCCAAACATATTCGCCATAAGCTTTCTACATGTTTATTCTGTAATTATTTGTAGGGAAAATACAGGGAACAGACAAACCAATATTTTCCTTAGATGAATGGTCTTAAGCCAACGTCACATCATTCGCGGGCAGCAACCTGTGTTTGTTTTGAGTCGGCGGCGGAGCATGGTAACAGATAAACCTGCTCGGCGGCCCGAATGGATGCTAATCTATCGATTAAGCAGCCATGGCATACGAAGTATTGCCATTTAAAGTTTGAATATTCAGATTCAAGTGCTAATTATCCAACGCACTACATGCTTACACTTACAAAGATCTATGCTGTCAAAACCGGTCAGCCCCGTTTTTCAATACTCGAAGGTAATTAATTATATGTGCTTGTTTAATTTATATTTTAAGCATTTTGTTAATAATTCCATCAATTATTTCAAAATAACTTTTAAAATATTCTTCAATCCCATTATTAAGTTTAAAATCTATAAAAATCTTTATTCCATAACTACTTTTTTCTACCTATTTTCGTGTTTATGCAAATTTTAAAAAAGCTGCTTCATTTTATTTTTAATGTTTATGCTGCAATCACGCTACTCTTAGTTTTTTTTATATTATTTCCGTTTGTTTTATTTTCTATGTTCTTTTCGCCGAAGAGAAGAAGCGATTATATTTATAATACTTGTCGCATTGGCTTTGATGTTCTTTTTGTATTATGGGGCATCAATCATAAAAACATTTTTGAATCGGTACATGATCCATCAAAACCTGTAATTTTTGTTTTCAACCACATCTCTTATATCGATGCAATGGTGATTTTAAAAGCAGTGCGCAATCAATCTATCCGTGGATTGGGAAAAGCTGAAATTGCTAAAATTCCTTTACTAGGTTTTGTATACAAAAATGCCGTTATCATGGTTAAACGTGAAGATGCCGAAGATAGAGCCCGAAGTGTTGTCGATTTAAAAGCTGCCATTAATGACAACATTTCAATTATTCTTGCGCCAGAAGGTACATTTAATATGACGCCCAAGCCGCTTACCCGTTTTTATGATGGCGCTTTTCGTATCGCCATTCAAACTCAAACACCGATTAAACCTTTGCTTTTTTTAGATACTTATGATAGATTAAACTACAATTCATTGTTTTCGGTAAAGCCCGGAAAGTCTCGTGTGGTGTTTTTAGATGAAGTTTCTGTTGAAGGTTATACCATTGACGATGTTGCCACTTTACGTCAAAAAGTATACGATATTATGGAAGCAGCATTAATCAGATACAATGCCTCATGGATTAAAGAATAAAATGTATGTGCCCTCAAAATGAAATATCTTTTCCTGATTCAACAGTTAATTGTTGGATAGAAGTTATTTTGCCCTTGGCACTTCCTATTGTTTATACCTATCATGTTCCTCCCCATTTAATTTCAGAAGTAAAAATCGGTTGCAGAGCAGAAGTGGTTTTTGGAAAAAACAAACGTTATTCCGGCATTATAAAAGCCATTATAAATACATCGCCTCAATTTCCAACCAAACCCATTTTAGGTGTAATTGATGACACGTCAATTTTGTTTTCTGTTCAACTAAAATTTTGGGATTGGATTGCTTCATATTACATGTGTAGTTTGGGCGAAGTGATGGCCGCTGCTTTACCAACGAATTTTAAATTGAACAGCGAAACCATCTTGATTTATAACGATGATATTGACGATGATTTTAGCAGTTTGAATGGAGATGAGTTTTTAGTTGCCGAAGCGTTGCTCATTCGTAAACAATTGCAGCTTGTAGAAATTCAACAAATATTACAACATACCAATATTTATGTGATTATAAAATCACTTATTGAGAAAAATATTTGTTTCATTTGGGAGCAACTCAACGAAAAATATAAACCCAAAAAAGAATCTTTCGTTACCCTTGATGCCGCTTACGAAAGTCCTGAATCGCTGGAAACTTTATTTGCAGATTGGAGTGGAGCACCCAAACAAATGAATCTGCTTTTGGCATTTTTACATTTGCAAAAAACAAACGGAGATGTCATTCAATCGGAGTTACTTAAAAAAGCAAATGCTTCTGCAGCGCAACTCAATGCGCTTAAAGAAAAGAAAATTCTAGTTGTTGAAAAACGTAACATAAATAGAATCGCTACTAAAGAAAAAAATATTTTCATTGATTTCGAATTGTCTGAATTACAATCAAATGCGCTGATTCAATTAAATCAAGTGTTTGAAGAAAAGAATATTTGTTTATTGCATGGGGTTACCGGAAGTGGAAAAACCTTGCTGTACATCAAAATGATTGAGCAGTTTATCAAGCAAGACAAACAGGTTTTGTATCTATTGCCAGAGATTGCACTAACGTCGCAGATTATACGCAGATTGCAAATTCATTTCGGCGGACATGTGGCCATTTATCATTCTAAATTTAATGATCAGGAAAGGGTAGAGCTTTGGAACAAAGTGAAAAATAATGAAGTGAATGTTTTGTTGGGTGCAAGAAGTGCTTTGTTTTTACCTTTTCAAAATTTAGGTTTAATTGTCATAGACGAAGAGCATGATGCATCGTACAAACAACAAGATCCTGCGCCAAGATATAATGCCAGAGATGCAGCTATTTATTATGCTTCGTTATTTGGTGCAAAAGTTTTATTGGGAAGTGGTACACCATCTCTTGAAAGTTATCAAAATGCGTTGCAAAATAAATATGGGTTGGTTACGCTTACGGAAAGATTTGGTGGAATTAAAATGCCATTGATTGAAGTGGTAAACACTAGGCAAGCTGCGCTTCAAGGCAAAGTAACCATCAGCGAATCGTTGAAAGAAATGATTTTGCAAACCATCGAAAAAAAGAAACAAGTAATTTTATTTCAAAATAGAAGAGGGTATAATCCATATTTGATTTGTGGTACTTGCGGTTTTATTCCTCAATGCAATCATTGCGATGTATCGCTCACGCTTCATAAATACAGCAATAAACTGCATTGTCATTATTGCGGTAGTACCTATCCCAAATTAGTTACTTGTGTGGCCTGTGGTACTAATAAATGGGTGGAGAAAAATTTTGGAACCGAAAAAATTGAAGAGGAACTTGAAACAGATTTTCCTCAATGCAGAATCGCGCGCATGGATGTGGACAGCATTAGAGGTAAAACGGCGCACGATACGTTAATTCAACAATTTGAGCAGAAACGAATTGATATTTTGGTTGGTACGCAAATGGTAGTAAAAGGGCTCGATTTTGAAAGTGTTGGATTGGTAGGCATTTTGGATGCAGATGGTTTATTAAGTTTTGCAGATTTTAGGGTAAATGAACGTGCATTTCAATTGATGGAACAAGTAAGTGGGAGAGCGGGCAGAAAAGGAGAGCAAGGAAAAGTCATTATCCAAGCCATTAATGTAAAGCATCCCATAATTGAATTGGTCAAACAACATGATTATCTGAAGTTTTTTAAATTAGAAATAGATAATAGAAAAACATTTTTCTACCCACCCTTTAGTAGATTGATTTTGCTAACTTTAAAACATAAGCAAATTGAAACGGTTGAGCAGGGTGCTACTCATTTAGCAAACTCTTTAAGAATAGATTTTAAAGATGGGGTAGTTGGGCCTGCAAAGCCAATTATTGGCAGATTAAGAAATCAGTATATTATGGAAATTATGTTGAAGTTGCCTAAGGATATCAAATCAGTAAATCATGCAAAGACGGCTATAACGCATCACATTAATTTGATGTTAGCAGAAAAGCAATTCAAATCCATTTTAGTCATTGTAAATGTAGATCCTGTATAAATTAATTCATTGTGCAAATTCAAGAAAACATATCCTTAAAGAAGTTCAATACGTTTGGAATGGATGTATTGGCTAGATATTTTTATGCTTTTTCTACAGTTGATCAAATGCAGGAAATTGGCGCGTCTGATACCTTTAAACATTATCCTGTATTGGTTTTAGGTGGAGGAAGCAATATGTTGTTGACTACAAATTTTGAAGGACTTGTTATAAAGAATGAAATTCCAGGTATCGAACTTATTGCAGAAGATGAACAATATTATTTTGTAAAAGTTGGTGCTGGTGTGGATTGGCACGAATTTGTTTTGTATTGTTTAGGAAAGAATTATGCGGGTGTTGAAAATTTAGCATTGATTCCAGGAAAAGTAGGCGCATCTCCCATGCAAAATATTGGCGCATATGGTGTTGAAATGAAAGATGTGTTTCATTCGTTAGAAGCCCTTCATATTTACGATTTAAATCTCGTTACTTTTTACAAAGCTGATTGTGAATTTGGATACCGCGAAAGTATTTTTAAAAATAAATGTAAAAATCAATTTGTAATTACTTCGGTTACGTTTAGATTAAATAAAGTGCCTGTTTACAAAACGGCCTATGGTGCTATTGAAGACGCACTCCAAGAAATGAAAGTGGATACTTTGTCTATTCAAAATATTGCACAAGCGGTGATGCGTATACGTAATAGTAAACTGCCTAATCCTAATTTACTTGGCAATGCGGGTAGCTTTTTTAAAAACCCTGAAATTGATGTGGTACAGTATGAATCATTGAAAAATTATTTCCCAAATATTAGTGGGTATAAAACTGATGGTGGTAAAATAAAAATTGCGGCAGGCTGGTTAATTGAACAAGCGGGTTGGAAAGGATTTCGACAAGGAGATGCTGGTTGTCATGATAAGCAAGCATTGGTTTTGGTTAATCATGGTCATGCAACAGGTACGGAAATTTTTGAACTCAGCGAAAAAATCATTTCATCTGTGCATGATAAATTTGGAATCTTTTTACACAGAGAAGTGAATATTTATTAGAGGAGTAAAACACGACACGAAGGCGCGAAGGCAGGAAACACGATGGCACAAATTAGAAATGCTTGCAGCATTTTTCTTTACACGAAGACACAAAGACGCCTAGAAACGAAGTTTTTTGTTTCACGCAAAGAACGCAAAGGAGCAAAGACGCAAAGGCAGGAAACACTAACACGAAGTCGCGAAGACACAAAGTTTTATTTTAAACCAAGTTGCTAATTAATGGAAAACTTACAGCTTCCCCCTTGGGGATTGAGGGGGCTAACCTTTTGAACTCATTGAACTCATTGAACCTTTTGAACAACCTCAAAAACTCCACAAACCTCTAAAACCTCACAAACCTCTTAGAAGTCCCCATCATTAAAATCTTCCTCCGAAAAATGCTGCGATCCCATGTTTAGCATGCTGCCCATTAAATCTTTAAACTCTATTTTCCCTTCTAACACTTTTTTACTTATGAGAGAGTAACTCGATAATCCATGTAATACAAACTCCATCAATAAACCTGATTCCATTTCATTGATATTTGGGAAGGTCTTTTTTACTAAAGCAAACAATCCATCTACTGTATAAAGCAAATGAATTTTATCTGCATCTTTCGTTTCTAAAAATACATTTAGATTATTCCCTTGATCAAACCATTTTGTTATCGGCGCGTAAGGGTTCTCTGCTTTTTGATTTTCTTTGTTTCTTTTCTTTTTTAAAGTATCTGGATTTGGGAAATAACTAATGAACAATGCTCTAATCGCTTTATCTACTAGGTTATATGCAACCTGATAAGGGCCTTCTTGTTCGCCTTCATACACCAATTCTACTTTACCTGTAATAGAAGGGATTATGCCTGTTAAATCACTTATCCATACTTGTGTTTTTTCTTCTTGATTAATGATTGCTCTTCGCTCAGCAGCACTTACAGCATTTTCAAAAGCAGATATGGTTAAACGAGCACTAACACCGCTTTTCTTATCTACCATTTCACTGTTTCTGGCTTCAAAAGAAACTTGTTCTATCAACCGTTTGATTAAATCGCTAACGTCTACACGTTGCTGTTGTGCATCTATTTTATTGGCTTCTTGTTCTGTTATCGCTAATGATGTTTCTACTGATTTTGGATAATGCGTTAAAATCTGACTTTGTATTCTGTCTTTTAAAGGGGTTACAATGCTTCCACGATTGGTGTAATCTTCTGGATTAGCAGTAAATACAAATAAAATATCCAATGGCAATCTTAATTTGAATCCCCTGATTTGTAAATCACCTTCTTCCAAAATATTAAACAACGATACTTGAATTCTTGCTTGTAAATCAGGAAGTTCGTTGATTACAAAAATGCTTCTGTTGCTTCTTGGAATAATGCCATAATGCAATACCCTTTCATCTGCAAAACTTAATTTTAAATTGGCTGCTTTTATAGGATCAATGTCTCCAATCAAATCTGCAACACTTACATCTGGAGTCGCTAATTTTTCGCCATAGCGTTGCGATTTATGTAGCCAATTGATAGGCGTTTCATCACCTTTTTCTGCTATCAAATCTATAGCGTATATAGATATCGGATGAAATGGATCATCGTTGATTTCGCTGCCTGCAATTACAGGAATATATTCATCCAATAAATCAACCATTTGTCGAGCCATTCGTGTTTTTGCTTGTCCACGAAGTCCTAAAAATAGGATGTTGTGTTTGCTCAATAATGCTCTTTCTGTATCCGGGATTACGGTGTCTTCATACCCCATTATACCAGGAAATGGATTTTCCTTTTCAGCTATTTTTTTGATTAAATTATTTCTAATTTCATCTTTTATTGATTTAGATATCCAGCCACTTTTTTTAAGTGCTCCTAAAGTTGATATTTGATTCATTTTATCTTTTTAATTTTTACTTTTCATTTTTGAATTACATAAGTGTCTTACTTCTGCCACTCTCGAAATCTTTAAATATAAATGCGCCTAGATTATCTAGAGATGCAAAGAAAGCTTTCCCATGGTTGGTTTCTGTGAATTCTTGAACAAACTTTTGTAAATAAGGATCGCTTGCGATCATAAATGTTGTAATCGGAATTTTCAGTTTTTTACATTGGGCCGCAAGATTCATACAACGATTCAAAATTTTTCGATCGATGCCAAAGCTATTTTTATAATAATTTTTTCCTTGTTTTAAACAAGTGGGTTTGCCATCCGTTATCATGAATATTTGCTTGTTTGGATTGCGTCTTTTTCTTAATAATTCCATAGCAAGCTCAAGCCCAGCAACTGTATTGGTATGGTATGGGCCAACTTCTAAATAGGGAAGATCTTTAATTTCTATTGTCCAAGCATCATTGCCAAATACCAAAATATCAAGTGTGTCTTTTGGGTATTTTGTTTTAATCAATTCACTCAATGCCATGGCTACTTTTTTAGCAGGCGTAATTCTATCCTCGCCATACAATATCATAGAATGCGAAATGTCTATCATCAATACCGTAGAAGTTTGCGCCTTAAAATCTGTCTCTCTGATTTCTAAATCATCTTCATGCATGCGAAATCCATCAATCCCATGATTGACTTGTGCGTTTCTAATGGAAGCAGTAAAATCTATTTGTTCCATCGTATCGCCAAACTGAAAAGGCCGAGTTTCTGGATTTAATTCATCACCAATTCCAGCTTTATAAG
>CANFUJ010000010.1 GCA_947450165.1 Chitinophagaceae bacterium | reverse complement strand
TGAACCTTTTGAACCTTTTGAACCTTTTGAACCTTTTGAACCTTTTGAACCTTTTGAACCTTTTGAACCTTTTGAACCTTTTGAACCTTTTGAACCTTTTGAACCTTTTGAACCTTTTTTCTCCCGTGCGCGAAATTACAAAAAATGTGTTGAGAATTTAGATTAAAATGATGTAATTTTAATTTGATGAATAAGATTAAACAATTCGTGGAATGGCATGTGTTTGGCGTTTGCACCGCAATTGGCGAACGAATAGGCATTGCAACCACTATAATCCGAAAATATTTTATTTATATTTCGTTTATTACAATGGGTTCGCCTTTGATTATTTATCTATTTATTGCTTTTTGGATGAACATCAAAAAATACATCCGCAATTCAAGAAGAAACCCTGTTCGGGTTTAGCTAGTATTAAATTACCGCCTTTCTTAGCGTCACTAATTTCTCGAGTAAAGCTTCTAATAAATCCAAGTGCAACATATTGGCCCCATCGCTTTTTGCAATGGAAGGGTTGGGATGCGTTTCAATAAATAAACCATCAGCACCTGTTGCAATAGCAGCTTTAGCAATGGTTTCAATAAGTTGGGGATTTCCGCCAGTAACGCCAGTTGTTTGATTGGGCTGTTGTAAAGAATGGGTGCAGTCCATAATTACGGGAACGCCAATTTCTTTCATCCAAGTGATATTTCTATAATCAACAATTAAATCTTGATATCCAAAACTATTGCCTCTTTCAGTCAGCCAAACATTTTCATTTCCAGCTTGTTTGATTTTGTCTACTGCAAATTTCATAGAAGGACCATTTACAAATTGTCCTTTTTTTACGTTTACAATTTTTCCAGTAGCTGCTGCAGCCAATAATAAATCGGTTTGTCTGCACAAAAATGCAGGTATTTGAAGTACATCAACAAAATTAGCAGCAATAGCCGCTTCTCCTGTAGTATGAATATCGGTAGTTGTAGGCAAGTTGAATTGTTTGCCAACAGCTTGAATTAATTGTAAAGCTTTTTCATCACCAATTCCAGTAAAAGAACTTCCGCTGGTGCGATTTGCTTTTCTATAAGAAGCTTTGAAGATGTATTGAATCTCTAGTTTTTTACAAATGCTGGATGCTTTTTCAGCAATTGTAAAAACCATTTCTTCGTTTTCTACCACGCAAGGTCCTGCGATTAGAAAAAAGTTGTTTTTGTTATACGATTGGCTTTGAAATATAGATTGATTCATATCGCAAATGTAGAGAAATAAAATTTTGTTGTAGCTTAATTCTGAATGGGTTTAATAATTGAAGCGAATAAAAAACCCCACTTTTTAAGTGGGGTTAATCAGAATAAGTTGAATTTATTTCATTTTTAAAATTGCACCTGTTGCATTTAAAATCACGTGTGCTTTTTGTGTAAAAATACCTGGATGATAATCAACTTTGTATTTAGGGTTTACAAATACGTCGATGTCTTGGTTTTCATCAACTAATTTATAATAAACCTGATTGGTTAAACCGCTTGCTGCAACTCCATCCCAAAGTAAATTGTTGGTAACCCCAGCAAATGGAAGTCCAACGATATATTGTAACCCTTTTCTTAACTTATAATCCCCTTTGATGGTATAACTACCAAAACCAGTGTTAATGGTTTCTTTTTTTCTCCCAAAAGCGGCTTGAGCTAAATAACCATATCCATATGTAAAACCTAGCATAGTAATTATAGGAAAAATTCTTGGAGTTCTTCCAATTTCTATTCCGTTGAATCTAAACATCAAGCCAGATTTATTTTTATTTTTATTGTTCTGAGCACCTAGGCCAGGGATACCACAGATTGCATTTCCATCCATTTCGATTTGTTTTAATCTTTTAATAGAGTATTCATCCGAATTTCTGTTTAAAGAAACATCACTGAATGCGCCATTTCCAGACTGAAGGTATTTAGAGCAACTTGTTGTGCTGAATACAATAAAAGCAAGAAAAATGTAAATTGTTGTTTTTTTCATATAATAAATTTTATGCAATATAGTATTATTCGTATATAATCGATGAATTGAAATAAAATTTTGTTGTAGCACCATATCTTTTACATTTACACACTAAAATAAAAACCATGGCTAAAGAAAAAATATTGGTAATTGGCGCAAGCGGACAAATTGGGGTAGAACTCACATTGGCATTGAGGAAAATTTACGGAAATAATAATGTGATTGCGTCTGATTTGAGAGAAGAAAATCCTTTGTTGAAAGGCACTGGACCTTATGTTAGTATGGATGTGATGAATAAGGAAATGTTGCATGTTCAAGTGATTCGCCAAGGGATTACTCAAATTTATTTATTGGCTGCTATTCTTTCTGCCACAGGTGAAAAAAATCCAAATTTGGCTTGGCATTTAAATATGCAAGGGCTGTTGAATGTATTGGATATTGCCAGAGAAGAAAAATTGTCAAAAGTATATTGGCCTAGTAGTATTGCGGTATTTGGTCCAACATCTCCTAAAATGAATTGTCCGCAGCAAACCATCATTGAACCAACTACTGTTTATGGGATAAGTAAATATGCAGGTGAATTTTGGTGTAATTATTATTTTAACCGATATGGTGTGGATGTAAGAAGTTTGCGTTATCCTGGATTGATTAGTTATAAAAGTGCACCTGGCGGCGGTACAACAGATTATGCCATTGAAATTTTCCATGAGGCATTGGAAGAAAAAAAATATCAATGTTTTTTAAATGAGGACACTTATTTACCGATGATGTACATGGAAGATGCGATTAAAGCAACGTTACAATTAATGGAAGCGCCGGCATCAAATATTACCATACGTACATCTTATAACATATCTGGAATGAGCTTTTCGCCAAAAGAAATTTCGGAAGAAATAAAAAAACACATTCCTGATTTTGAAATGAGTTACAAATCAGATTATCGTCAAGCCATTGCAGATAGTTGGCCTCAAAGCATAGATGATTCTGTTGCTAGAAAGGATTGGGGGTGGCAGGAAGATTATAATTTAGAAAAAATGACTAGAGAAATGTTTGACAATATTTCTAAATAAGTCATCAGGGGAAATCAATTATTTAAATTTCAAATGTCTTTTTCTGGCTTTTATTAACCAATAAATCCAAACAGCAATTAAAGCAGGATAAATGGCGACAATGCCGTAATTATAATAGAAAGCTTCTGCCCATTCGAAATGATGCGCATGCATAACGGCCCTTGTCATACCACAACCCAGACATTCGAAATTAAATAATGCTTTAGATGGACATAGTTCGAAGCCAGTATTGTCGAATAAATTGGCAGGCAACAACCACAATACAATTGGAAATGAAAGCATAGCCATTATCCAAAGAACATTAAACCATTTATACTTTGAAGCAGGGTTTATAAAATTTATAAGCGCCATTAGAAAAAATATTTTATTATAACTAGATTTTTCGATAGGATTTAATACAAAAACTGATTTAAAAAAAAGCCATGCTTGATTACATGGCTTTTTTAAAATTATGTTGAATGAGATTATTTAGTATAATCTTTCATGTGAACTAGTGAGTGAATAAATCCTGGCAACCAGCAAAGAACTGTCAATAATAAATTTACCAACCAAGTGCTTCCAGAAAAATCATCTTGGATACCCATTAACAACCAAGACCATCCTAACAATGCAAGTAAAATGAAAATTCCTTTAGAATATCCGTCTCCACCTTTTTTTGCTTTTGCTTTTAATAATTTTTGAGCAGCTTTTAATTTAATAACTTCTTTTAAGCTTAATTTTTTACCCGTTAATTTTTGAATATCGTTTGGTGTAATGTTTGTCAACGATTTTCCATTAATGGTAGTTGATTTATCAAAATTGCTAAAATCAACTGAGGTAGGGTTAGTAGCAATTGTTTTGTTTGAAGGGTTTATTGCGTTCACAGAAAAAATAACTGCGAAAAGCAAAGCGGCAACTAAAGAAATTTTTTGTTTCATGTTTGATTTTTTTGGGTTTAGTTAATGTTGTTGGTTAGTGAAAAAAATAATTTGCTTTTTTATAAAGCATCGTTCAATTAAATAATTTTTCATTTCAAATATATGTTAAAGTTTTTTTAAAAAGAAATTATTTTTTTTAGACAATCCGCTAATTTTCAGGATGTAATATTGATTAATTTTTAAAATAAAATAAATGTCTTTTCTTCAAACTTGCTTCAGGATTTCATTTCTTTTTATGCTGAATATTTTAATCATTGTTTTGTCATCACATGCACAAGAATTTGAAAAAAAATATTACTTATATCATAGTCAAACAATTTCTATTGGGCACGGCGTCGGTAATATCTGGAAATCATTTTTAGAAAAAGGAGTTAGCATAGAAAACTATACAATAAAATCTAACGGTCCGATTAATTTGCAATATGATTATGAAGTTTTTAAAAATTTTAGTGTAGGCGCCATCATTTCTTATTCACAAATAAAAGGTTCGTACAATAATAGTGGATTTGTGTTTTCAGATCAGCTTATTATTTTTACAGCACTTGCGCGTGTTAATTATCATTTTATAAATCATAAAAAACTAGATCCATATCTTGGTGGTGGGATAGGGTATGTATATTCGAAATACCAAAATAATTTAAATACCAAAAGCACAAATGTGCCTGGGGAGTTGGGGTATTCAGCCCAAATAGGAATTAATTATTTTATGCTTAAAAACTTCGGAGTATTCGGCGAAGCAGGTTATGTAGGTGGTTCTTTTTTTCAATTGGGTATTGTGTCAAACCTAACCTCAAAAAAACATCAAAACTGCAGTTGTTTTTAAACCCCCATTAAATTTAATCACAACACATCCTACATCTTGGTTCATAAGCATCTTTCTCACCCAATAATATTTGACTTTCATTTTTTACAATTCTATAACTCACGTTGGCAATATGGCCGCATTTTACACAAATGGCATGCAGTTTTGTTATATAATCTGCAATCGCAAATAAATTTGGCATTTGTCCAAATGGTTTTCCCAAATAGTCCATATCCAAACCCGCTACAATAACCCTAATCCCACGCAATGCGAGTTTTTCACATACTTCAACGATGTGCTCATCAAAAAATTGAGCTTCATCAATACCTACTACATCCACATCTTTAGCCAAGTCTAAAATTTCAAGCGAACTTTTTACAGGAATTGAGTCTATAGAATTGGTATCATGACTTACTATTTTTTTTTCATTATAACGAGTGTCTATTTCTGGCTTAAAAATAGCCAGCTTCAAATTGGCAATACGTACACGTTTTAATCTGCGGATTAATTCTTCGGTTTTTCCACTAAACATACTTCCGCCGATCACTTCAACCCATCCTCTTTTTTCACCCTTTAAATTTGGTTCGATAAACATTAAGTAATTTATTTAAATTGTTGTTTGTAACTTTAATCATCCTTTGTGCAAAGATTGGGTTTTCATTGCTTCGCACAAAAGATATTTAAAAGAAATTTTTAACTAATCAAATTATCTTATATGGATCGAGTGGAAACACTCTGTGAGAAACTACAGAATCAAATAAAACAACGTGCAACTGTTGAAGAAATGTTGCTAACTGTTCAAATGATTCAATCTGAATTGATGCATATTCAATCATCAAATCAACAAATTATGCAAGTTCCTGGTGTAGCCATACAATTGCCAAACTTGCATGAAGAAATGAATTTAACATCCGAGGAGAAAGAAATATTGTCTTTAGACATTGATGATGAAGAAATTGCCGCAGAATTGGAGCAAATTAAAAAAAATGCGCAAACAAAAAATAGCATCAGTGCCAGCAATCGTCCACGATTTAGATTTGACCCTGTAGAAGATACGCCAACTTTGATGCATCAAACTCCAGTTGTATTAACTCCAGATCCTTTAATAGTACCTGAGGTGGTTTCTGAATCAGAAACAATAACTGAATCAGCACCAGCAGAGGAATCGAAACCAGAAACTCCAAATGTTATAGATTCCTTGCCAATAAAAGAAGTGCATGAAGTGATTTTAATCGACGAATCGGATTCTCTGAACGAGATACTAAAAGAAGATAAAGAAGAATTAAGCGAAACACTACAAAATTCACCGATAAAGGATTTAAAGAAAGCAATTGGAATCAACGACCGCTTTTTATTCATCAACGAATTGTTTCAGGGAGATGAAACCAGTTTTGAAAGAAGCATTAAAACAATTAATGGTTTTTCGATTTACGCAGAAGCTGAATTTTGGATAAGAAGAGAATTGAAAACTAAATTGGGATGGGATCTTCAATCTGAATCCGTTAAACAATTTGATGCGTTGGTTAAAAGGCGTTTCCCTTCTACATAATCAATGATTATTTTTGTAGCGCCGCTTTTTTCAATTACAAATTGTTTTGCCAAATCTTCCACATTTTTTAGGGCGACAGTATCTGCAAATAAACTGTCCAACTTGAACGCTAATTCATTTTCGTTAGTAATTGAAAATGCGCTATTGCGTTTATTTAAACCTACAGCTTCCCTAAATTTTTGATAATGCGGTCCAAAAATTATTGCTTTCCCATACACCGCTGCTTCCAAAATATTATGTATTCCTGATTTGTTGAAACCGCCACCAATATAGCATATCGTAGCATATTGATACAATTGAGCAAGCATACCAACGTTGTCGATTATCAATACTTTAATGTTATTGGGCTTGTCTTTTAAGCTTATCCATTCCGAATAAAAAATTGAACTTGGAAATAATTGCTTGATATTTTTTAAGTGAGTGGCATCAATTTCATGTGGCGCAACGATTAGTTTTTTTGTTTCGTTTTGCATGATATATTTTGCCAACAACTTTTCATCTTGAAGCCAAGTACTACCAGCGATTAATACTTGTTTTTTTTCTATGAAGTTTTCTATCTCTTGAATTGCTGATTTTTTTGAAGCAATTTCTAAAACACGGTCGAAACGCGTATCACCAGAAATGATCACATTTTGAGTTATTCCAATGCCAGTTAATAATTTCTGAGAAGCTTCATCTTGAACAAAAATTTGATCAAAACAAGAAAGGATATTTTTCCAGAATTTGTTGTTTGATTTAAAAAATGGTTGCGATTGTCTAAAAATTGCAGAAACCAGCAAAACCGGAATAGATTGTTTTTTTAGTTCATTCAAATAATGAAACCAATATTCGTATTTAACCCAAACCACCAATGCTGGATTAACTTCTTGAATGAATTTGGTCGCATTTTTTTGGGTATCAATAGGCAAATAAAAAACATAATCTGCCCCAGAGTAATTTTTTCTAATTTCATAACCGCTGGGAGAGAAGAAGGTTAAAACAATTGGATAATCGGGATAAGTTTGTTTTAGTTTTTCTAAAATAGGGCGTCCTTGTTCAAATTCACCAAGACTGGCACAATGCACCCAAATTTTTTTTTCTTTTTTGTTTAAAGCTGGGAAATTCCTTCTGCCATCAACCCATTTTTTTGCTTTTACACTAAAAAATGAAGCGGCCTTCAAACTGATCAAATAGATATTTATAAATATATCGTATAAAATTGGCGTCAAATTGAACATTTTTATCAAAAATACAGCCATAATCTTGTATTATCAATTCGTTACGTAATGATTGGAATTGAAACTCAAAATCATATCTTTGCCCGTCTAAAAAATACATGAATTATGAGGCCAATTCAAATGGTGGATACTAAAAATCAATACCTTAAGATAAAAGAGAGGGTTGATGCGGCTGTTTTGTCGGTAATGGAAAGTTCGCAATTCATTGGCGGTAAAGTGGTAAATGATTTCACGAACAATTTAGCAAAGTATCACGGAAGCAAGCATGTAATCCCAAGTGCAAATGGTACTGATGCACTTCAAATTGCCATGATGGCCTTGGGTTTAAAAGCAGGAGATGAGGTGATTACACCTTCATTTACATACATCGCAACAGTGGAAGTAGCGGCATTGTTGGGCATTAAGCCCATTTTTGTTGAAGTAGATAAACGTACTTTTTGCATCGATGCCAATGAAATTGAAAAAGCCATTACACCAAAAACTAAAGCCATAGTACCCGTTCATTTATATGGACACGCAGCAGATATGGAGCCCATACTCCAAATTGCTAAAAAGCATAATTTATTTGTAATTGAAGATAATGCGCAAGGTATTGGAAATGACTACACATTTTCTGATGGAACGGTAAAGAAAACAGGAACGATGGGGCATATTGGTTGTACCTCTTTTTATCCGTCTAAAAATTTAGGTGCATTTGGCGATGGCGGTGCAATGTTTACAGAAGATGATGCTTTAGCAGATATGATGCGTATGATTGCATCTCATGGACAAAGTAAAAGGTATTATCATGATGTAATTGGTTGTAATTCTAGATTAGATGCGATGCAAGCCGCTATTTTAGATATTAAATTAGAACACCTCAACGAATACATAGATGCTAGAAGAAAGGCAGCCGATTTTTACGATGAACAATTTAAGAATCATCCAAATGTTGAAATCCCTTTTCGTGCATCAAATAATAATCACGTATTTCATCAGTACACTTTAATCTTGCACGATGCTAATAGAGATGCATTGCATCAACATCTTGCAGACAAAGGAATTCCGTCTATGATTTATTATCCAGTACCTGCTCATCGTCAAAAAATGTTTGAGGCATTTGGTGGGAATGAATTTCAATTGCCCATTACAGATTGGCTTACAGAACGTGTAATTTCTTTACCGATTCATACCGAATTGGATGAAATTCAACAGCAACTAATTGTAAACGAAATTAAAATATTTTTAAAAAACTAAATCATGAAATTAGCCGTAATTGGTACAGGTTATGTAGGGTTGGTAACAGGAACCTGTTTTGCAGAAACTGGAAACGATGTAATATGCGTGGATATTGACATCAACAAAGTGAATAAATTATCTAACGGACAAATCACCATATTTGAACCAGGATTAGAGAAGATTTTTTTACGCAATCAAAAAGAAGGTAGATTGCATTTTACTACTTCAATTGAAGAAGCTATTGAAAATGCACAGGTGATTTTCTTGGCATTGCCAACACCACCTGGAGAAGATGGAAGTGCTGATTTGTCTTACATTTTGAATGTTGCCGAAGTATTGGGCAAGTTGTTGAAACCAGATGGTTACAAAGTGATTATTGATAAGAGCACGGTTCCAGTTGGAACTTCTGAAAAAGTAAAGCAAGCTATTCTGTTATCAGCAGGATCAGATATTGCCCATGCTTTTGATGTAGTAAGCAATCCAGAATTTTTACGCGAAGGCGTTGCCGTTGAAGATTTTATGAAACCAGATCGGGTTGTTATTGGAACAACTTCTGATAAAGCGATTAAAATCATGAACGAACTTTATGCGCCATTCGTGCGTCAAGGGAATCCAATCATTTTCATGGATGAACATTCTGCTGAATTAACCAAATATGCTGCTAATGCATTTCTTGCCGTTAAAATTACTTTCATGAATGAAATTGCACAGCTTTGTGAAAGGTTGGGTGCAGATGTGGATATGGTGAGAAAAGGAATTGGAAGCGATGAAAGAATTGGCAAACGTTTTTTATTTCCAGGTATTGGATATGGTGGAAGTTGCTTTCCAAAAGATGTGAAAGCCTTAGCAAAATCCTCTAGCGAAGTAAACTACGATTTTAAAATTTTGAAATCGGTAATGGAAGTAAATGAATTGCAAAAACTACATTTGATTCCAAAGATTAAAACCTATTTCAACAATGATTTGAATGGCAAACATTTTGCCATCTGGGGACTTTCCTTCAAACCAAATACGGATGATATCAGGGAAGCACCCGCTTTTTATATGATTGATGCGTTAATTGAAATGGGTGCTACTGTTTCGGCTTTTGATCCAGAAGCAATGGCCAATTCTAAACAAGTACTTGGAGATAAAATTAAGTTTACTGAAGGTCAATACGAAGCGTTAGAAAACGCAGATGCGTTAATTATTGCTACTGAATGGAACGAATTTAGAACGCCTGATTTTGAAAGAATCGAAAAATCGTTGAAACAAAAAGCAATTTTTGATGGAAGGAATTTATTTGATTTAGAAGCTATGCAATCACTCGGTTTTCATTACGAAAGCGTAGGTAGAAGTCCTATTCATCCATAATATTGAAATTAATAAAATCATTAGTTGTGAATAAAAAAAGAATATTAATAACAGGTGCTGCCGGATTTTTAGGATCTCATTTATGCGATCGCTTTATTCGTGAAGGTAATCATGTTATTGGGATGGACAATTTAATTACGGGAAACATAAAAAACATCGAACATCTTTTCAAATTACCAGAATTTGAATTTTATCATCATGATGTTTCTAAGTTTATCCATGTACCCGGAAAGCTTGATTATATCTTGCATTTCGCGTCTCCAGCAAGTCCGATTGATTACTTAAAAATTCCTATTCAAACTTTAAAGGTTGGCTCTTTGGGTACACACAATTGTTTGGGATTGGCTTTGGCAAAAGGAGCAAGAATTTTAGTAGCTAGTACAAGCGAAGTTTATGGTGACCCGTTAGTACATCCTCAAACGGAAGAATATTGGGGAAATGTAAATCCAGTTGGTCCAAGAGGTGTTTACGACGAAGCAAAACGTTTTCAAGAAGCGATGACCATGGCCTATCATACATTCCATAATGTAGAAACCAGAATCATAAGAATATTCAATACATATGGTCCAAGAATGCGGCTAAATGATGGAAGAGCATTGCCTGCATTTATTGGACAGGCTTTGAGAGGTGAGGACTTAACAGTTTTTGGAGATGGTAGTCAAACAAGAAGTTTTTGTTATGTGGATGATTTGGTGGAAGGGATCTATCGTTTGTTGTTAAGTGATTATGCATCACCAGTTAATATTGGAAATCCAGATGAAATATCATTAAAAGATTTTGCGGAAGAGATTTTAAAATTGACAGATTCAAAACAAAAAATTGTGTACAAACCACTTCCTGCAGATGATCCAAAACAAAGAAGACCGGATATTACAAAAGCAAAGGAGATATTGGGATGGGAGCCTAAAATAAATAGAGCAGAAGGGTTAAAAATAACATACGAATATTTCAAAGGGCTATCAGTGGAAGAATTAAATAAACAGCCATTGGAATTCAATAGTCAAAAAAATTAAAATCAACATTTTAGATGTACCAAGATTTAGTTGAAAAGAAAAAAACACTTGCCGTAATTGGATTGGGTTATGTTGGGTTGCCTATTGCGCTTGAGTTTGCAAAAAAAATAAAAGTAATTGGCTTTGATATAAACGCACAACGTGTAAAAATGATGCGCAATGGCATTGACCCTAGTCAAGAGTTGGAATCATCTGCATTTGAAAATTGCGATATTGAATTTACCAATGATTTAGATGTTTTACGCAAAGCAAATTTTTTCATTGTAGCTGTTCCTACACCAGTAGATGAACATAATGTTCCAGATTTAATTCCAGTACAACGTGCAAGTGAAACCATTGGTAAGGTGATTAAAAAAGGGGATTACGTCGTTTATGAAAGCACTGTTTATCCAGGTTGTACCGAAGAAGATTGCGTGCCGATCATTGAAAATTTATCTGGATTGAAAATGGTGGAAGATTACAAAATTGGATACTCGCCAGAAAGAATAAATCCAGGAGATAAAGAACATACCATTACCACTATTGTAAAAGTAGTTAGTGGATGTTGTGCAGAAAGTTTGGAAGTAATTGCAAAAGTGTATGAGCTTGTCGTTAAAGCAGGCGTGCATAAAGCATCATCTATAAAAGTAGCAGAAGCTGCAAAAATTATTGAAAATACCCAACGTGATTTGAACATAGCGTTGATGAATGAGTTGTCAATCATTTTTGACAAAATGAACATCAATACATTTGAGGTACTTGAAGCTGCGGGTACAAAATGGAATTTCTTGAGGTTTCAACCTGGTTTAGTAGGTGGACATTGTATCGGCGTTGATCCTTACTATCTCACATATAAATCACAGCAATTGGGTTATGATAGCCAAGTGATTTTGGCAGGAAGGTCTATTAATGATGGGATGGCGGGTTATGTAGCGAAAAAAGTATTGCAATCTATTATTCAAAGCAATGGAAATGTAAAAGATAGTAAAGTGTTGGTGATGGGTGCAACGTTTAAAGAGAATGTTAGTGACATCAGAAACAGTAAAGTGGCAGATGTGGTAAAAGAATTGCAAGCATTTTCCATTAATGTAGATGTTGCTGATCCTTATGCAGATAGCGATGAATTAATTCATGAGTATGGGTTTGGTTTAACAAAAGAATTATCTAAAGACTACGATGCAGTAATAGTAACTGTTCCGCATAATGATTATAAAACTTTAGACGATGCTTATTTTGCTTCAATTACAAAGCCACATGGAATCGTAGCCGACCTTAAAGGAATTTATCGCGGCAAATTGACTCAAAGAAAATACTGGAGTTTATAATTTTTTAATCCCAATTATAAAAAATGAGTACGCATAAATTTCACGAAAAAGATATAGGCAACGATTGTTTTTTAGTCACTGGTGGTGCGGGTTTTATCGGTTCGCATATTGCTGAATATCTTTTGAAAAATGGCGCAAAAAAAGTAAGGGTGTTGGATAATATGGTGAATGGTTTTGAAAAAAATCTCGACATATTACGTGCATATCCTGCTTTCGAATTTTTACAAGGCGACATTAGAGATTATGAAACTTGTGTAAAAGCTTGTGAGGGAATTGGTTATATCAGTCATCAAGCTGCGTTGGGCTCGGTGCCTAGGTCAATAAAAGAGCCTGTTTATTTTAACGAGGTAAATGTTGGCGGTTTTGTAAACATGCTAAAAGCGGCTGTAGATTGTAAAGTTAAAACCTTCGTTTATGCATCATCGTCATCGGTATATGGAGATGAACCCACCTTGCCTAAAGTGGAGCATAGAATTGGAAATTGTTTATCGCCTTATGCAGCCACAAAAAAAACAAATGAGCTTTATGCGCAGGTTTTTGCAGATGTTTATGGGTTGAAATTAATGGGGTTTAGATACTTCAATATTTTTGGTCCACGTCAGGATCCTGATGGGCCTTATGCAGCAGTAATTCCATTGTTTGTAAAAGGAATTATGAAAGAAACGCCTGTGTATATAAATGGTGATGGAGAGCAAACACGCGATTTCACTTTTGTTGATAATGCTGTACAAATCAATGTGAAAGGTATGCTTACCAATAATGAAGAAGCGTTCAACAAAGTATATAATGTAGCTGTAGGCGAATATTATTCGGTAAATCATTTGTACAATGCATGTGCCAATCAATTAAACAGTTCATTCAAACCTACACACCGTGAGCCACGAGCAGGTGACATCAGAAATTCTTTAGCAGATATTTCATTGGCAAATCAACTTTTAGCATATCAGCCCGTGAAAAAATTTGAAGCAGGATTAATAGAAACGATTGAATTTTTCAAGCAACTATATTCATAAATAAAAAAGCAGGTTTATGCCTTTTATTAAAACCGAATTTCCCGGATTATTAATTTTTGAACCCAATGTATTTGAAGATGCACGTGGATATTTTTTTGAAAGTTATAATCAAAAAACTTGTGCAGATAATGGGTTGACAACGAATTTCTTACAAGACAATCAGGCGAAGTCGGTGTATGGTGTAATTCGTGGCATGCATTATCAATTGAATCCGCATGCACAAACAAAATTTATTAGGGCTTTAAGTGGTACAATTTTAGATGCAGTACTAGATTTGCGTGTTGGTTCGCCAACTTACGGAAAGCATTTTTCTATCGAATTGTCTGCGGAAAATAAAAGGCAATTGTACATCCCACAAGGATTTGCGCATGGCTATTCTGTATTAAGCGAAACTGCAGAAGTGTTTTATAAGTGCGATGATTTTTATAGCAAAGAATTAGAAGCAGGCATTCAATTTTATGACCCTGCTTTAAATATAGATTGGAAAATCCCAGCGGATAAACAAATCATTTCAGATAAAGATAAATTACATCCTACGTTTGCAAACTGTAAAAACAACTTTGTTTTTAATCCATAATTCAACATTAAAAAATGAAAAAAATTCTTGTAACTGGAGCTAATGGTCAATTGGGAAACGAATGTAGAACTTTAGCTGAAAGCATTGCCAATGCTGAATTTGTATTTACAGATGTGGCAGAGTTATCCATTACAGATAGTAATGCGGTTGCAGAAATATTTTCTAAAAATAAATTTGATTATTGCATAAATGCTGCCGCATATACAGCTGTAGATTTAGCCGAAACAGAAACAGAATTGGCTCATTTAATAAATGCTACTGCCGTTGGATATTTAGCAGATGCTTGTCATAAAAATAATTGTAAGCTAATTCACATTTCAACGGATTATGTATTTGACGGTACAAATGAAATCGGCTATGATGTAGATGATGCTACTGCTCCAATAAATGTATATGGTGCCACAAAATTAGAAGGCGAAAAATTGGCTTTGTCATTAAACCCAGAAACCATTGTTATTCGTACATCATGGGTATATAGCTATCATGGAAAGAATTTTGTAAAAACAATGATGAAATTGATGCAGGAACGCGAATCGCTAAATGTAGTTTCTGATCAAATAGGTAAACCAACTTATGCAGCAGATTTGGCATCAGCAATATTTCAAATCATTTTTTCTGAAAAAGAATTTGTGCCAGGCATGTATCATTTTGCCAATCAAGGCATAATATCTTGGTATGATTTTGCAACGGCTATCAAAGAAATTGGTGGGTACAATTGCACAGTAAATCCCATAGCATCTAGTGAATATCCTGTTCCTGCAAAGCGTCCCAATTATTCAATTTTAAATACCAATAAAATTGAACATACCTTTAATATACAGATTCCTTACTGGAAAGATAGTTTACAGAAATGTATGGAGCTTTTACGGTAAGTATTTATTATCCTCATACTCAATTCATGAATTTATTTTCTTTGCAAAGCCGCATCATTGTTACCTGTAGCAATCGGTTATCAAATTATTTACAACAAGAAATTTCTGAACTCGGATTTGTTCCAGTTAGAATTTTCAAAACAGGTGTGGAGTTATTTGGAACGATGCAGGATTGTATTCGGTTGAATTTAAATTTACGTTGTGCGAGCCAGGTGTTGTTTTCTATTAAAGAATTTACTGCGCATAATGCATCTGATTTATACAATGCGCTTGTAAAAGTTGAATGGGAAAAAATAATTCCAGCGGAAGAAAACTTCTCAATCACGAGTAATGTAACCAATGAAACAATCACCAATAATTTATTTGCCAATGTTAAGGTTAAAGATGCCATAGCAGATAGGTTCAGAGAAAAAACGGGTGTGCGTCCAAATTCAGGTCCTGAGCTAAATGGGGTAGTGGTTCATTTATATTGGAAAGAAACTATTGCAGAATTATTTTTAGATACTAGTGGAGAAACATTGTCGAAGCATGGATATAGAAAAATTCCAGGAAAAGCGCCAATGCTTGAATCTTTGGCAGCAGCCAATTTGTTGGCATTAAAATGGGATCGGAAATCTGCGTTTATAAATCCAATGTGTGGTTCTGGTACACTTGCCATTGAAGCTGCTTTATTGGCCAGCAATCGTAAGCCAGGTTTGTATAGAAGTAACTATTCGTTTATGCATCTATGTGGGTATGATGAATCATTCTATTTGAATTTTTACAAAGAAATTGAAACTGCAGTTATTGAAAATTGTTCGGTTAAAATCATCGCTTCAGACATTAGTGAAGATGCCGTAAATATTTCGAAAGTAAACGCGGGCATTGCAGGTGTTGAAGATATAATCACATTTGAGCTTTGTGATTTTGCATCTACAACTATTCCTGAAAACGAAGCAGGGGTTATTTACTTCAATCCAGAATATGGTGATCGTTTGGGAGATGAAATTGAATTGGAAGAAACCTATTCAAGAATGGGCGATTTTTTAAAACAAAAATGTAAAGGATATTGGGGTTGTATTTTCACCGGCAATTTAGAATTGGCCAAAAAAATTGGATTAAAACCAAAAAGAAGAATTGAGTTTTACACCGGAAAAATAGATTGCCGATTATTTGAGTATGAGTTGTATGCGGGGACGAGAGAGGTTAGGGAGGTTAAGGAGATTTAAGAGGTTTGTGATGTTTGAGAGGTTTGTGATGTTCAATGCGTTCAAAAGGTTGGAAGTATCTATTCTTTGCGTCTTTGCTCCTTTGCGAGCTTTGCGTGAAATAAAAAAACTTCGTGACATCGTGTCTTGGTGCTTTCGTGTTTCAACCCCTTCGCGTCTTCGAGTCAAAAAAATGCTGCAAGCATTTCATCTTCGTGTTTCAATTCCCTTTGCGCATGAAACAAACAGTTTTTTCCCTACTTTTGCGATTCAAAAATTTAAGCCATGTCAAAAATAAAAGTTGCAAATCCCGTAGTGGAATTAGATGGTGATGAAATGACGCGCATCATCTGGAAATTTATCAAAGACAAATTGATTCTTCCTTACATCGAAGTGCCTATTCAATATTATGATTTAGGAATGGAGTATCGCGATGAAACCAATGACCAAGTTACCATTGATGCTGCAAATGCAATTAAAGCTTGTGGAGTCGGTATCAAATGTGCTACCATCACACCCGATGAAGCACGTGTGAAAGAATTCAGCTTGAAGCAAATGTGGAAAAGCCCTAATGGAACGATTCGTAATATCCTTGATGGTACGGTTTTTAGAGAACCAATCGTAATGCAAAATGTACCTCGTTTGGTTACAAACTGGACTGCACCTATCATTGTTGGTCGTCATGCTTTTGGTGATCAATATCGTGCAACCGATACCGTTATCAAAGGAAAAGGAAAATTAACCATGACGTTCACTCCTGAAGGTGGTGGAGAAGCTCAAGTATTTGAAGTATATAATTACAAAGGTGATGGTGTTGCAATGGCAATGTATAATACCGATGAAAGTATTTTTGGATTTGCACGCAGTTGCTTCAACATGGCATTGAGTAAAAAATGGCCTTTATATCTTTCTACAAAAAATACCATTCTTAAAAAATATGATGGACGTTTCAAAGACATTTTTGAAGAAGTATATCAAAATGAATTTAAAGCTGCATACGAAGCTGCAGGCATCACTTACGAGCATCGTTTGATTGATGACATGGTTGCTAGTGCTTTAAAATGGAACGGAAACTTTGTTTGGGCTTGTAAAAATTATGATGGTGATGTTCAGAGCGATACTGTTGCTCAAGGTTTTGGTTCATTAGGTTTAATGACTTCAGTGTTGGTTACACCTGATGGAAAAACAATGGAGTCGGAAGCTGCTCATGGAACGGTTACACGTCACTATCGTGATCATCAAGCAGGAAAACCAACCAGTACAAATCCAATTGCATCTATTTTTGCATGGACAAGAGGTTTGGCATTCCGTGGTAAATTAGATAACAATCAGGAGTTGATTGATTTCTGTAATGCCTTAGAAGCAGTTTGTATCGAAACTGTTGAAAGCGGAAAAATGACAAAAGATTTAGCGGTTTGTATCCACGGCAATAAAGTATCTCACGGAGATCATTATTTGTACACTGAAGAATTTTTAGATGCAATTGATGAGAATTTGAAAAAGAGAATGGGTTTATAAACACGTTTTATCGTTACGATTTATTATTAAAGGGTTTATGATTTTTAGCATGGAATTTCATTTAAAAATCATAAACCTTTTTTTGTGCGAATAATTTTGATACGAGGGCAGGAAACACAAAGACTCGAAGACACAAAGGCGCTAAGTTGTGAAGGCAAGAAAAACAAAGACACTAAGACACAAAGTTTTTTATGAACCAAGATGCTAGTAATTGGAAAATCCTTCCAACCTTTTGAACTCATTGAACCTATTCAATTTCTTAAAATTCAGTCTAAGACTGAAATCTCTCTTATACACCGGTTTGGAAACCGGCGCCAATGGATTTTCAGGATAATAATACCTTTTGAACTCATTGAACTTCTTAAAAATCCAGTCTGCGACTAAAATCTCTCTTATACACCGGTTTGGAAACCGGCGCCAATGGCAGTTTTTTATAAACCAAAATGCTAGTAATTGGAAAACTCTTCCAACCTTTTGAACGCATTGAACTTCTTGAACCTTTTGAACTTCTTATACCCCTCACATTTTCGCCACAATCGCATCCCCAAACTCACTGGTTTTTAACAGTGTACCTTCTTTCATTAAGTTATAAAAATCAATGGTAACTGTTTTATTGCGGATTGTTTTGCCAACGGCATTTGTGATTAAATCGGCGGCATCTCTCCAACCCATATATTCGAGCATCATCACACCGCTGAGAATAACCGAACTTGGATTCATAGTGTTGGTGTTTGCAAAACGTGGTGCAGTGCCGTGCGTGGCTTCAAATACAGCATGACCGGTGATGTAATTAATATTTGCACCAGGCGCAATGCCAATGCCACCAACCTGTGCGGCCAATGCATCACTGATATAATCGCCATTCAAATTCAACGTGGCAATTACGCTATAATCTTGAGGTGCCAATAACGCTTGTTGTAAAAAATTATCGGCAATGGCATCTTTCACAATTACTTTTCCTCCGATAGCACTGATGCGCATTTCTTCATTGGCAACGGCTTCACCACTTTCCGCTTTTGTTTTTTCCCACTGGCGCCAAGTATATACATCTCCCGAAAATTCTCTTTCTGCCAATTCGTAGCCCCAGTTTTTAAAAGCGCCTTCTGTAAATTTCATGATATTGCCTTTGTGCACTATGGTCAGTGATGGCATTTTGTTGTTGATGGCAAATTGTAAAGCTGATCGAATCAATCGTTCACTGCCTTCTTTGCTCACTGGCTTGATCCCAAACGAAGTGCTATCAGGGAAACGAAGATTTTTTACCCCCATTTCCTCTACTAAAAATTGTAATAGTTTTTTTGCTTCTGGAGTACCCGTCATGTATTCAATCCCAGCATAAATATCTTCAGTATTTTCTCTAAAAATAGTCATGTTTACTTTTTCGGGTTGCCACATTGGTGATGGCGTTCCTTCAAAATATTTTACTGGTCTCAAGCAAACATATAAATCCAATTCTTGGCGCAATGCTACATTTAAACTTCTTATGCCTCCGCCAACTGGAGTGGTTAATGGTCCTTTTATAGAAATGAGATAATCTTTAAAAGCTTGCATGGTTTCTTCCGGCATCCAAGTGCCTGTTTTTACAAATGCCTCTTCTCCGGCTAATACTTTAAGCCAATTTATTTTTCGTTCACCGCTGTATGCTTTTTCAACTGCCGCATCGAATACACGAACACTTGCAGCCCAAATGTCTGGTCCAATGCCGTCGCCTTCAATAAATGGAATAGTGGGGTTGTTGGGAACGTGGAGTTTGCCATCGTTTCCCATGCTGATTTTAGTAGACATGAGTTGGTTTTTATTTGGAACAAATGTAGAAAGAACGATTGTTTTTAACAATAAAATCAATCATAAAAAATAGAAATTCAGAAAGCTACAATGAACAGTTTACCCAATCACCATCGAATTGCACCCCATCAAATTTTTTGTAAAAGTTTATTGCAGGTTCGTTCCAATCGAGCACTTGCCAAGTGATGCCTTTAAATTGAAGTTCCTTGCAAACTACAATAAGCTGATCAAATAGTTTTTTCCCGATTCCATTTCCACGCATGCTTTCGGTTACAATGATATCTTCGAGATACATGCGCTGACCTTTCCATGTGCTATAACGAATATAGTAAAGCGCAAAGCCAACAATTTGTTTTGAGTTTTTTTCATTTGTCATTTCGGCTACATAAGCCCACCATACTGGGTTTGGTCCAAATCCGCTTTCTATAAAATGATTTAAATCAACAGTTACTTCGTTAGGTGCTTTTTCATATAAAGCCAATTCTTTCACAAGTTCCATCATGCGCAAGCAATCTGCTTTCTCAGCTTTACGGATGTTAATATTCATTGAGGAAAAAAATTAATTGTGATCAATCATCGTATAGGTAACACCGTAAGAACCATCGGCGAAATATCCGCCATTATTGGGTTGGTATTCGCTATGAAAAAACTTTCTGTAAACCATGCCTATTCCTTTTGCATATTTCTCTTGTCCAAAGTTTACTTCACTATAACTGTTTGGTTCTTCAGGAATGCCAACAACTTCATCGCGTTGATTTATCGTTAGTGTATTTTCTAAAACTTGATTTCCAACAGTATCAGTACCGTTAACATTGCTGTAAGTATAATCCCAGCCATCCAAATAACGCAATAAAGAATTTGCAGAATAGGTGTCGATATAACTATTCCCTTTCCAGCTGTAATTATTTACAATTGGCATTTGAAGTTTGATGTAGCGTAAATTATTTTCAATAAATTCTAAATGATTTTCTGTTGAAATGGCCATGAATGTTGCATCTGGAGTCCAGGCCTGACTTTCATTTTTACGAATAAAACGAAATATTCTGTATGCAGGTCTTCCAAGATTATCGGTAATTAAAGAATCTGTTTGATATTTAACCTGATAAGAAACTACGGTATCTCTTGTGCCAAAAGCAAGGTAAATTAAAGAGTCGAGTTGGTATGTAATATATTTTCCGGTTTGTAAAGGATTGTATTCGCTGATTGTTGGCGATGTATAAGTTTCAGATTTTTTACAAGCATAAAAAGTAAAAAGTAAAAATGATACAATTAAAAAGTAAAAAGTAAAAATTGAAAAATTGAGCTTGTTTTTCATTTTGAAATTATTTAAGTCAAAAGTCAAAATTAAAAATGTAAGACTTAAAATGAAAATAGTTGATTCATCCTTTATTACTTTTTACTTTTGAATTTTTATTTGCTATTTCTTTATCTCTCTTTGAATAATGCCTCCACCAATTACATCATCGCCTTCATAAAAAACAGCGCTTTGTCCGGGCGCAACACCTTTTACGTCGTCATAAAAAACAACTTTAACGGAATTGTTGTTTATGATTTGTAATGAACTTAATGCGCCTTTGTCTTTGTAACGAATTTTAGTTACTGCGTCCATACTTTCAGAAATGCCCTCGTATTTGATCCAGTTGATTTTATCAACCGTCATGATGGTTTTATTTAAATCCGATTCTGTTCCTAAAACAACAGTATTGGTTTCTGGAATAATTTCTGTAACGAAAGCGGGAGCGCCTAATGCGATTTCCAAACCTTTTCTTTGACCTATGGTGTAAAACGGATAACCTTTATGTTTGCCTAAAATCTTACCCGTTTTATCAACAAAAAGACCACCATCTACTTTTTCCTCTAATCCTTCAACGTTTCTTTTTAAAAATCCACGGTAGTCATTATCAGGTACAAAGCAGATTTCATAGCTTTCATTCTTTTTTGCAAGTTCTGGATAGCCGAAATCGTGCGCCATTTGTCTGATTTCGGTTTTATGAAAACCGCCAAGTGGTAATAAAGTCCTGCTTAATAAATCTTGCTGTAATCCCCATAGGGCATAGCTTTGATCTTTAGTATCGTCTTTTCCTTTTCGTATAAAAAAACGGCCATTGGTATGTTGGTGAATTTGAGCATAATGTCCGGTGGCGATAAAGTCGCAACCGAGCGCATCGGCACGTTTCAGCAAGGCACGCCATTTTATGTGGGTATTGCACATCACACATGGGTTGGGTGTACGACCAGCAATATATTCTTCAACAAAATTTTCAATTACAAAATCGCCGAATTCTTCTCTGATGTCTAAAATAAAATGCGGGAAACCATGGTCTACAGCTGCTTGTCTGGCATCATTGAAACTATCTAAATTACAGCAACCAGTTTCTTTTTTATTGGAAACGCCTACGCTAGTAGCATAATCCCAAGTTTTCATGGTAATGCCCACCACTTCATACCCTTCTTTATGCAACATTAATGCGGCTACGGTACTATCAATACCGCCGCTCATTGCCATTAATACTTTTCCTTTTGTGTTCATATTTTTTATCCTGAGCAAAGATAGGAATTAAAGGTGATTGAGGTTTGTAGAGGTTGAACATTTTCAACCCTTATAAGAGGTTTATGAGGTTTGAAGATTTTCAACCTGAAAAATAGGTTCAATGCGTTTATGGGGTATCATGAATTGAAATAGGTTATTAAATAATAAAAAAATGTCTATGTTTTTGCTTCAAAAATACCAAGTGGTTGGTATTGTTTAGAAAATACAATAATAATATTTTTACAAAAACAACTTAAAATGAAACGTAACATTATCCTATTTACATTTTCTTTATTAATTAGTTTTCTTCAACTAGCATAGCGGGAAAACGAATGGAGCAATGGCAAGCCAAAGGATTGAATAGTTTTCATTTTGGACAAAACTATAAACCAGGAATATATATGGTGCAAATAAAGCTAGGATCAGAAAGTCAAATTTTACGTGTCGTTAAATACTGATGATGGGAATTGTTTAAATCAGGATTTCGCATCAAATCTGTTTTATTATCCTCCAAACAGATTTATTTTTCAATTATAAACTCAACAAAAAAACAAAGCCTCTGTAGTTTGCAGGGGCTTTATTTATTCTGTGAATTAGGATTAAAGCTTAAGATGATTTTTGAATCAATTATGCATTTTGATTTTTTTACTTTTTTAAATAATTAATTTTATTTCGTTAAAATTAAAACATCATTAACATTTTAAAACTAAATTCAATAGTTTTGATTTTATTTGAATCTTTATTTTCGTTTCTAAATTACCGTTTATGAAAAAGCAAGTTGGCTTGTTATTTATTATTGTTATACTTTTTTCTTCTTGTAGAGTGTTGTTTACCGAACAATTGCGTCAAAAAGCAGAAAAGCAAAAAATTGATTTAACCAAGATTCAATTTTATAACTCAGATAAAATTATATTGACAAGGACTTTAGCATCTTCTGAAGTGAGTTTGGCTTCAGGAAAAGTTACTTTTCAAAATGGAATTTACACAGAGATAATTAAAATCAAAAAAAACACAAGGGGTAAATGTGATATGGTAGGTTCTAATATTTTAAACATAAGTTTTGAAGCAGGAAACAACAGAAGCTTGGTTTTTGAAAACAATTTCAACAATTATCAATTAAAACCAACCAATTGTAAAGTTGTTAAAAGAACATCTACCGCTATAAATGTAGACAGAGCAAAGGGGGAGCCAATAACTAAAGATGTAATTAAAGATGTGAATGAATGTACAGTGAATTATGATGGAAAAGTATATCAGACTGAACTACCAATTATGCCTAAATTACTTATCAAGAAAAGGCAAATCAATAAAAATAAAACCAGTGTAAGAACGGCAAAAGGAGTTAAGGTCTACTAGTAAAAAATCATTTCTTTTTGATTGTTACATTTTCAATCGAAGTGCCAGTTGATCCAATTATTTTTACGGTGTAATCTCCATTATAAAATGCCTGTGTATCAAAATAGGCAAGTGTGCTCCCTTGATATAAAATCGTTTCCTGTATAAATTTTCCGTTTTGGTCAATTAATTGGATAGTCAAATTTTCTTTGTTTAATCCGATGCTTTGTATCACAATCAACTCACTTTTTTCAGCATAAAATATTTTGACTTCATTTTTTATGGAATCTTTGATAGTGCTGCCTGTAATGGTTTGTGCATAATTTGTATTGTTGATCATTATAAAAATGAATATTGAGATTAGCTTTTTCATTTGGTATGTTTAATTAAAAAGTCAAAATTGCCGTATCTTATTTTATCAAATCATCAACAGCCCAACCTTGTGCAATTGATTCATAGGTTTGTTATCCCAAAATAATTCAAAATCTTCTAAGCCAGCAGATTCATAATTTCCCATTACCTCTTTCATATTCAACTTACTGCCACTTTTTATTTGAGTCAATAATTCGTAAAGCCAAACTCCTTCTGCTTTATCTATACGAATATTTATTGTGGTTGATTTTGTTTCAAATGTAATTGATGCCAACTCCCATTGATTGCCTTTTTTTGATTTGGTGATTATTTCTATTGATGGCAGATTTCCTAAAAATATTAATTGTGTAGTTGGCTTATAGTTTTGTAAAGAATCATCTGAAAGCACATTGGTAATGAAATTTGGATCTATGGTTGTTTTAGGAACCTTCATTTCAAACCATTTAAATAATGGCTCATCAATACCAACACCATGCATATAATTCAATAATGATTTTTTTAAACCATAACTAAAACTTTCATGATCAGTTCCAGTAGCATCAATATGTTCAACGTCATTATCTGCAAATGTGATTGCTATTTCTTTCGCTTTTTTTACCCCGAATTTTTCAGGATTTAGCCCAACCGGACTATGCGCCGTCATGGCAAACTGGTGCCAGAATGCAGATTGCAAAACACCTGATTTAAACAATTGCCTTACCATTTCCATACTGTCTATGGTTTCTTGTGCCGTTTGTGTAGGGAATCCATACATCAAATAAGCATGTACCATTATTCCTGCTTCTGTAAAATGCCGATTTACTTTTGCTACTTGTTCTACAGTTATGCCTTTGTTTATTAATGCCAATAATCGATCGCTTGCAACTTCGAGTCCACCCGATACACCAATGCAACCACTTTCCTTAAGCAGTATACATAAATCTCTTGTAAAACTTTTTTCAAAACGGATGTTTGTCCACCAGCTAACCACTAATTTCCGTTCATTGATTTCCAATGCCAAAGCGCGCATTAGAGCCGGAGGAGCTGCCTCATCCACAAAATGAAATCCTGTCTCACCCGTTTGTGCTATAAGTTCTTCCATTCTGTCGCAAATCAAACTGGCGGTTATCGGTTCGTATAATTTGATATAATCTAAACTCACATCACAGAATGTACATTTTCCCCAATAGCAACCATGCGCCATTGTGAGTTTGTTCCATCTGCCATTGCTCCATAAGCTATGCATTGGATTGATGATTTCAATGGCTTGTATATAATCGTTGAGCAATAAATCTGAATAATCAGGTGTGCCAACTTGCCCTTGTTTATAATCCACACAAGAGGCATTATTTATGTAGGTTAGTTCATTATCTTTTATAGCGTATGTTCTTTTTAAAGATTCAATTTCAATTTTCCCATCTATAAATAACAACAAGTTTTCGATGGGCGCTTCTCCATCATCAAGGGCAATAAAATCAAAATATTCAAAAACCCTTTTATCCTTTAAACTTCTCAGTTCTGTATTCGGGAATCCGCCACCCATGCAGATTTTAATGTTTGGAAAATACTTTTTTACATGTTGTGCAATTCTAAAAGCGGCATATAAATTTCCGGGAAACGGAACCGATAAAGCAATGAATTTCGGTTTGATTTCATTAAGCTTTTTATCTAAAAGTTCAATCAATATTTCATCAACAAAAGTTAATGGTTGTTGTAAAGCAAGATGCAATTCGTCAAAACTATTGGCACTTCTCCCCAATTTTTCTGCATATCTACTAAATCCAAAATGATCATCAACACATTCTTTTATTAAATCACTCAAATCCTCGAGATACATTGTAGCTAAATATTTTGCGCGATCATGAATGCCCATTGTACCAAATGCCCAACTTAAATCATCCAATTGCGAAAAGCGACTGGCTTCTGGTAAAAAATTACGCGTAGAAATCTGATGCGCTAATGAGTTTTGCTTTCCTTGTAAAAAAGAAATGACCGCATCTATCGTATTGATATATGCTGATTTTAAACGAATGATTCTTTTGGAATTTTCAGAGATGGTTTCCCATTTTTCAGCATCTTGAGTTGGACAAGCATTGAATATATTTTCTAATCCTGCACTTGAAAAAATCTTCAATGTAACTTCTATACCTAAATCACTTTGATAGGAAGAAATTCCTTTGGTATTCAAAAATCCTTTCAAGTATGCCGTCGCCGGATACGGGGTATTCAGCTGCGTAAATGGTGGCGTTATTAAATATATTGGTGCGCTCAAGTGATTTTTTTATAACACGAAATTATTTTTTATTATCTGAAAAGCAATAAGTTAATGGCGAATAAAACCAAATTCACATTAAATACAGATATTTGCGGTTAATTAATTTTATTTAAAATGATACTAGGGAAAAAATTGGTTATTGTTCTTCCAGCATACAACGCATCTAAAACCATTGAGCAAACGTATAATGAAATACCATTTGATATTGTTGATGATATTATTTTGGTTGATGATAATAGTAAAGATAACACAGCTGAAGTGGCTGCTTCTTTAGGGATTAAGCACATCATAGTTCATCCTAAAAATAGAGGGTATGGCGGCAATCAAAAATCTTGTTACAATAAAGCGCTTGAAATTAATGCCGACATCGTAATCATGCTTCACCCAGATTATCAGTATACGCCAAAACTGATTCATAGCATGGCTTTCCTAATTGCCAATGATGTTTATCCAGTTGCTTTTGGCTCTCGTATTTTAAGCAAAGGTGCGCTTAACGGAGGCATGCCCATGTATAAATATATTGCTAATCGAATTCTAACCTCATTTCAAAATATTTTACTTAATCAAAAACTGTCGGAATACCATACTGGCTATCGTGCTTTTTCTTCAAAAGTACTTACGAGTATTTCATATAATTTAAACTCTGACGATTTTGTTTTCGACAATCAAATGATCGCGCAAATATTTGACAGGAATTTTGAAATTGGAGAGATAACTTGTCCTACAAAATATTTCCCAGAAGCGTCTTCCATCAACCTAAAACGTAGCGTTGTATATGGTTTGGGCGTATTGAAAGTTTGCTTTCAATATCGGTTGCACAAATGGGGAATTATTAAGCCAGCATATTTAAGGTAACGGACTTCTTTTATAAAAATAAAATCCATTTTTATTGTATAGAAACTGAGCATCTTTTACCTCAGCTTCAAAATCGTTTTTGCCATTTACTTTGCAAGAAATATAAACGGGCTTGTCGATTTTACCCTTTAACAACCAAGCTTCATCTGTGTAATTTTTATTGGCTTGTGGCGTTACCTCGCCATAAAAGAAATTCCCATAAGATTTATAATGGTAGGTAATTTTATAGGCGTCTTCTTTACTATGGCTTTGCCAGAATTCAATATTAGCACGTTGACTAATTGATTCAATTCTATTTATAAAAAAGTATAATCCGCCTTGTATAAATAATAAACTGCCTAAAAAAAGTGCTATTAATCCATTTGTCATTTTTTGTTTTTTAAAATAATATAAACAAGCAATTAGGCAAATCAAAACCATTATTCCGGGTAGCATTTCAAAGCCAGTCCATGTTACATTCGCTTGAATATTTTCTACCGCAAAAGGATCTTTGCTTAATAAGGGCTTTAATAGCTCTTTATTTCTTCCGAAGAAAACCAGTGCAAATGGCGCAATCACAAAAGGAATTGAAGAAATAATCAATAATATTTTCGTGCGTAAATTAAATCCTGATTTTTGATTTTGAATATTGTAAATACTCAATGCTGCAATAAAACTCATTGGATAATAACACAAGGAAGAATAATGTACAATCTTGGTTTGTACAACAGAAAATAAAATCAGTACTACCCAAAATAAAGTAATCATCCATTTTCTGAAATCTACCCATTCATTATTTTCTGCAGATTTTTTTCTAAACAGTTCGTCAATAAAAAATGCAGATATAGGGAAGCATCCAAAAAACAACACCACAAAATGATAAAAAAAGAAACCTCCATGTCCGGCATCTTTTGTGGTTAATAGTTCCCATTGTCTGATGGTAAATTCTTTTATAAATTGATCACCGTTTTGTAGATAATCAATGGTCAGCCAAGTTCCGGTTGATATAACGGTGATTAGTATGAAAAGAATGATTTGTTTAAAACTAAAAAAGTTTTTAAAACGAGTGCTAGTAAAATATACAAATCCGGTTAAGCCAAGAATGATGATTGATGCTGGTCCTTTTGTTAATATGGATAATCCAGTTGAAACTCCGGCAATTAAAAGCCATTTAAAAGAAGCCGCATTATTCAATTTGTTTGCCCTGGCTTTTATCAATCCAAATAAGCCCAAGGCAATAAAAAAATTAAACCAAGGATCGATGATGCCAGATTTGAAATAAAGATGTGGAAGTATGGTGCAGCCGTAAGCTATTGCCCAAATTAAACCAAAGCGATTGTTCTTGAGTCTACTGCCCGTGTAATATAATAATGGTAAAATGATGATTCCTAAAATGGCATTGGGCAAACGGGAAGCAAATTCATTAGCACCAAAAATGTTCATACAAATTGCCTGAAGCCAAAAGAAAAATGGAGGCTTTTCGGTAAACAATTCAAAGTTCATTTTGGGATGAAAATAATCTTTAGAAACCAGCATTTCTCTGGCTATTTCTGCAAAATTAATTTCGTCCCAATCGAATAAATGGGCATTGCCTAAAAAAGGTAAAAAGCAAACAGCAGAAAATAATACTAGAAAAAGTACATGTTTTATTGAAGTATTTTTTTGGCTTTCCATTTAATGAATTTTTTAAATTAATTTCAAAGGTAAATGCAATAACTTTAATATTTTTTATAAAATCAACCCACTAACATTCAAATTATGCGTTTTTTAAAATCATCCCTGTTTCTTTTATTTTGTTTTTTTTCTACCCAATCATTTTCACAATCTAAATCCAAAAAACCGAATATCATATACATTCTTGCAGATGACTTAGGTATTGGAGATGTAAGTTGTTACGGCTCTGATAGTAATTATACGCCTATCATTGATAAATTGGCAAAAGGCGGCATTCGATTTAATAATGGATATACGGCTCCATTGTGTGGTCCATCAAGAGCTCTGATATTAACAGGTAGATATGCATTTAGAACAGGCGCTGTTAATCAAGACATGTGTTTAAATGTACTTCCAGAAAATGAAGTATTGATTCCTTCAGTATTAAAAACAGCTGGATATAAAACGTCAATGGTGGGTAAATGGGGACAGCTTCCATTACAACCTTCGGATTTTGGTTTTGATGATTATATCAGATTCAAAGGGAGTGGCGTTTATTGGAGCAAAGGAAAATCAAAAACAGAGATGTACACTGAAAATGGTGTAGATAAACCATTGGGTGAAAATTATATGCCAGATTTGATGCATGATCACATGGTGAATTTTGTTTGCAATAATAAGAACAAGCCATTTTTTCTTTACTACTCATTGGTGCAAGTACATGCGAAAATTCAACCTACGCCAGATAGCAAACCTGGTAGTGATATCTATTCTGATAATTTAGCGTACATGGATAAGATGGTTGGTAAACTATTGAATCTATTAGACAGTTTGAAAATAAAAGAAAATACTTTTATTTATTTCATGGGTGATAATGGTACTGCAAATCAATATGCAGCAAGAGGAACGATACATGGCAAGCCACTTTCAGGGAAAAAAGGTTCGATGTTGGAATGTGGTGCCTTGGTCCCAAATATTGCTTATTGGCCAAATGTGATTGCACCAGGTCAGGTAACCAATACCTTAATGGATGCGAGTGATTTGTTACCAACGTTTGCTGATATTGCTGGAGCCAAATTGCCGACTAAAAATGTGTTAGATGGCAGAAGTTTATTGCCTCAATTGTTGGGTAAAAAAGGAAATCCGCGCGACTGGATTTTTATTGAATTGGGTAACAAATGGTACGTAAGAGATGCAAAATGGAAATTGAATAGAGCGGATGAATTATATGATATGAGCAATGCACCTTTCGAAGAAAAATTGGTATTGGCTTCTAATGACAATACGGAATCTGCAGCGGCAAGAAAAAAATTGACTGAAATTCTAGCTCAATTAAATCCTGCTGGAGGTATTTTAGATACTGGAGATGGAAGTGGCAGACATGGAAATAAAAAAGACAAAAAAGAAGCGAAAGATAAACCTGAGAAAAAAGAAAAAAAGGAAGAAGAATCAGAATAAATGTTAACAACTCTTTTGTGTTCAATCGAATATCTTTGACGCAATTAAATTCTTTTTTATGAATAAACTATTTTACACCAATGCGATTTTTTACGTTTTGTTTATTGCTTCATCTTTAGTGGCTTGTGGTCAAAGTAATGTAGAAAAATCAAACAAATCACAAGACACACCAAGCTTCACAATATTTAAATCTCCTGAAGAATGGAAGCAGATTTTAAACAAAGATCAGTTTGGTGTTTTAAGAAATAAAGAAACAGAAGCGCCTTACACCGGAAAGTTGTTGTACAGTAAGGAACAAGGTGTTTACAAATGCGCAGGTTGTGGTAATGAATTGTTTACCGATGAAATGAAATTTGATTCACATTGTGGATGGCCGAGTTTTGATAAAGAAATTGCTGGAGGTAAAATAAAAAAAGTTGAAGATCATACTCATGGCATGAATCGTACTGAAATTGTATGTGCCAATTGTGGTGGACATTTGGGGCATTTGTTTGATGATGGCCCAACGTCTACTGGTATGCGTTATTGCGTTAATTCTTTATCCTTGAATTTTGAAAAGAAATCAAATATTGTAGCACAATCAAATCATGATACCATTACATTAGGTGGAGGATGCTACTGGTGCGTAGAAGCCATTTATGAAATGTTAGATGGTGTAAAATCAGTAGAGTCGGGGTTTTCAGGCGGAAAAGTAGCTAATCCAAGTTATCGTGAAGTTTGCATGGGCACTACAGGTCATGCCGAAGTAGTACAAATTGTTTACGATAATAAGAAAACATCGCTTGATGAAATATTAAAAGTGTTTTTTACGGTCCATGACCCAACAACGTTAAACAGACAAGGTGCAGATGTGGGCGAACAATATCGTTCTGTAATTTTATATAGAAATGCTGCTCAACAAAAAACAGCAACAGATATCATCAATCAACTCAATAAAGAAAAAGTGTATGACCAACCAGTAGTTACTGCTGTTCAGCCTTTTAAAGTTTTTTATAAAGCGGAGGATGATCATCAGGATTATTACAATGCCAACAAATCGAGTGGCTATTGTAAAATGGTGATTCAACCAAAGATTGAGAAGTTTGAAAAATTATTTAAAGATAGACTCAAGAAAAATTAATAGCAATATCCATGATGAAGCGGGTTTTACTTTTATGTTGTATAATATGCGCTTGTCGTAGTATGGCTATATCCCAAACGGTTAAACCATTTCAATTGTCGTTTTTACCAATCATAAATGGTTCACCAATTTCATTAAATCAACATTATTTTTCTACTGAATTAAATGACAGCATTTCGATTTCTAAATTAAAATTTTACATATCTAATATCGTGTTGCTAAACAACGATAAGGTTGTTTATAAAAATACTGCTGGGGTTTATTTATTAAATTTAGAAGAAAGTTTGAACCTTAAATTTGATATTCCTCAAAACCTTTCATTTAATCGAATTCAATTCGGTTTGGGTATTGATAGCATTACCAATACTTCTGGTGCATTAGATGACGCACTAGATCCTTTAATGGGCATGTATTGGACTTGGCAAAGTGGCTACATTAATTTTAAGATGGAAGGTTTCATTGGTGATATTTCAAAAGAAGAAAAAAAGTTTGAATATCATTTAGGGGGTTATTCAGATAAAAATAACGCTTATCAATTGGTTGATTTACCAATTCAAGCTCATTCAGATATTCAATTTCAAATGCCGGTCGATCTGATTTTTAAAAATGTGCTTTTGGAAAATAAATACAACATCATGTCTCCAGGTACTTCAGCAGTATTGCTTTCAAAAAAAATTGCGCAATCAATTCTTGTTAAATGAGTAAAAAGCAGCTTGGTTTTGTTTCCTTGTTTTTTTTATTATTAACCATGGGTTTTGTGTTGATTGATTTGCCTGTTTTTAAAGTTCCAATGGGCTGGCCCAAACCAGTGTATGAGTTTAAAAAGAATAAATTTTCTAATGAAAAAATCATGTTGGGAAGGGTATTATTTTATGACCCCATATTATCAAATGACAACACCATTTCTTGCGCCAGTTGTCACTCGCCATATAATGCATTTGCACATACCGATCATGCGTTAAGTCATGGAATAGGCGACAGTATTGGCTTTAGAAACGCACCCGCTTTATTTAATCTTGCTTGGCAGCATTCATTTATGTGGGATGGCGCAATTGTTGATTTAGATGAACAAGCTGTCTTTCCAATAACGCATCCAAAGGAAATGGGTGAAAATATAAATCATGTCATTCAGAAAATAAACAATACTGAAAAGTATAAAAATTTAATTGCTTCTGCATACGGAACCGACAGCATAAACAAGAAGCAATTGCTTCAATCTATTTCGCAGTTTATTTTATCATTGGT
>CANFUJ010000009.1 GCA_947450165.1 Chitinophagaceae bacterium | reverse complement strand
GACTGTGCCCTTTTAACTACATCAGAAAAACTTTGGGTGCCATTATAATTATTAAAAACAAAGTTCAATGTTCCGCTAAGTACCGCCTCGATTTTATTGATTTTATCCCCACTATGAATCAAATCATTTATGGTTCCTATAATCGGCAACCCCGCTCCTACGTTGGTTTCAAATAAAAATTGTGTATTGTATTCTCTAGCTAATTGTTTTAATTTTTTGTAATTGCTATATGCCGATGATGCAGCGATTTTATTACAAGCAACCACTGCAATACTTTTTTCAAGCAACTGCTCATAAACATTCGCTACATTTTCATGCGCGGTAATATCTACAAAAACCGTATTCCTTAAATTCAATTCAATGATTTGTTTTGCAAATTCATTGATATCAGATGTTGTGCCTTGACTAAGCAGTTGTTCCCAATTTTCAGCGTCAATCCCCGATTCATTTATCAACATTTTTTTACTATTGATAATGCCGGTTAGACGAATATTAAGATGTAAATTCTTTTGAAGTGTTTCAGATTGTAGTTTTAATTGATTCAGCAATTTTTTTCCTACGTTTCCTGCGCCGGCTAAGAAAACATTGACTTGCTTATAAGTGGTTTCAAAAAATTCTTCATGCAAAATATTGATGGTTTTCTTTACATCTTTTGTGAAGATTACAGCAGAAATATTTTTTTCTGAAGAGCCTTGCGCAATCGCTCTGATGTTGATGCCATTTCTACCCATTGCACTAAACATTCTTCCACTGACACCAGTATGATTTTCCATGTTTTCGCCTACCAATGCTACAATAGACAAATCTTTCTCCAAGATTAATGGTTCAACTTTTCCTAATGCGATTTCATTTGAAAAAATAACATCAACTGCTGATTTTGCTTTTTCAAACATACTACTATCAATCGCTACCGTAATAGAATGTTCAGAAGAACTTTGTGTAATTAAAATAACATTGATTTTTTCGTTGCTTAATGCTTCAAACAATCTTTTTGAAAATCCAGGAATACCCACCATTCCACTTCCTTCGAGCGTGATTAAGCAAATATTGTTGATGCTCGAAATTCCAGTGATAATGTTGTTGTTTTTATTATTCAAGGATTGTTGACTTGAAATCATGGTTCCAAAATCATCAGGCGCAAAAGTATTTTTTATCCAAACCGGAATATGTTTACTCATTACGGGTTGAATGGTTGGCGGATAAATAACTTTTGCACCGAAATGAGACAACTCCATAGCTTCTTGATACGAAATGTATGGAATTATTTTTGCGTTGCTACTTAATCTAGGATCTGCTGTCATCATGCCACTAACATCTGTCCATATTTCCAAATTGGATGCAGAAACAGCAGCGGCAAAAATAGCAGCGGTATAATCAGAACCACCTCTACCAAGTGTAGTAGAAACGCCATGTGTATCAGAAGCTATAAAACCAGGTACAATAAATAAATTTGAAACTTGTTGGTTAACCGATTCATTAATTTTTTGATTGGTTACATCAAAGTCAACCAAGGCCGCGCCAAAAGCAGAGTTTGTGACAATTAATTTTCGAGCATCCAACCAATTTGCGTTGATTGATTTTTGATTAAAAGCAGCCGTTATTATTTTTGATGATAGCAACTCGCCATAACCCGCAATTCTATCTTTAGAGCGAGGCGTTAATTCGTTGAGCAATAAAATTCCATTGCAAAGATTTTTTATCTCTTCGAAAGTATTTTCAATGAATGAAATCAATTCTTGAGGTGGATTATTTCCTATCAATTGAGAAACACAATCGAAATGTCTTTTTTCGGCAGTTGATATTTTTGCTTCAAATTCTGGTGAACCAGAAGCGGCAATCGTTGCAGAATCCAACAAAATATCAGTAATGCCGCCAAGCGCAGAAACCACCACCACTGTGGGTTCCTTAGAAATTGCTTTTGTAACTATTGAAATTACTTTTTCTATATTTTCAGCCTTGGCAACGGAAGTGCCTCCAAATTTTAATACTTGCATGATTTTTAAAAATTTGTAACGGGAATTATAATGATTGTAAGTTATAAAAATTGATTTTAAAAAATAAGTAATTGCGCATTTTTTTAGAATACAATTTAATTAAGCGCGAATATTATTGATTTTTTTCTTTGAAATAAGCCTATTTATTGAAATTATGGATAGAGATTTACACATAAAAAATATTATTTTATCGTATTACTAGTTTCTAATGTTTATTTTAGATAAAAATTAAACGCGCTTTATTAAGTTTCATTTAATAATCTGAAGCGTTATTAATTCACGCTAAAATTTAAATATGTACGGAATCATCAACAAATCGATTGAGGAATTGGTTATAGAAAATTTTGGGGAAGAGAAATGGGAATTGATAAAAACAAGAAGTGGTATTGACGTGGACTATTTCATTAGCAATGAACCATACGATGATGCTATTACCTATTCATTAGCTGGCGCAGTAAGTGATGAAATGAATGTCCCTTTAAGTCAAGTATTATTTCTATTTGGAGAATGGTGGATTTTAAAAACAACCAATCAAAAATATGGTTCATTAATGAAAGCTGGAGGCTCTAATTTAAAAATGTTTCTCACCAATTTACCTCAATTTCATAATCATATTATGCTCCTATATCCTAAACTAACCCCACCTGAATTTAAAGTAAGCGATATTGAAGAAAACAGCATACATATTCATTATTTTTCAAAACGTGAGGGATTAAAAGATTTCGTACATGGACTTTTATCTGGATTAGGAAAAATGTTTGAAACAAAAGTTGATGTTTTACTTTTAGAAAGCAGAGAAGCTGGCAGTAATCATGAAGTATTTAAAGTAAGTTGGTAAAATATGAACAACAGCATACAATTTGAATTAGCGGAATTTTCAAAAATATTTCCGTTTTATATTTTAATCGATGAAAATCTGATCATACAAAACCATGGACCTTCTATAGAAAAATTTGCCCCTAATTGTAAGAAAAAACAGTTCTTCGAATTTTTTAAGATTGATAGACCATTGCTATCTGAATTTAATTTTATAGACATCACAAACATCACAAATCAGTTGGTTTTTTTAAAATCAAACAATGCTCTAGAGTTATTATTAAAAGGCCAGTTTAATTATCTAACCGAAACTAATCAAATCATTTTCTTAGGGGCTGCCTGGTTTGATTCTACAGAAACATTAAATAATTCCGGACTAAACTTATTAGATTTTGCACCCCACAATCCATTGATTGATTTACTTCATTTATTAAAAACACAGGAAATTGTTAATGACGAATTAAAACAGCTTGTTCATAAAATAAATGAACAGAAAAAAAAGTTAGTAGAGAGTCAAAATGAACTTGAAAAAACCAGGCTTTTACTTGAAGAAAACAATAAGAGATATGAGTATGTAAATAAAGCCACTTCAGAAGCCATCTGGGATTGGAATATATTAACCGGCGAAATGTTTTATGGTGATGGATATGAAAAGTATTTTGGTTATAAAATTCAAAACAATCTTCAAGGTTTAGATATTTGGAATAAAAGAATACACCCAGAAGATTTTGAAAAATTGATGAAAAGCATTACAAATGCTATTGATTCGGAAGCGGATTTTTGGAAATATGAATATAGATATCTAAAAGCTGATGGGATTTACGCTTATGTATCAGATAATGGATTTATAGTACGAAATGAAAATGGTGTTGCCATTAAAATGATTGGCGCAATGCGAGATATCACCAATCAAAAAAATGAAGAAACCCGTTTGAAACTATTGCAATTCGTAGCCACCAATACCAACGACGGCATTTTAATATTGAAAGCAAATAACACGTTTGAAATCATTTATGCTAACGAAGCTTATTCAAAAATATCTGGTTATAATGAAAATGAATTATTAGGGGAAACACCGTTTTTTATTTCAAAAACACATCACAATAAAGAAATTTCAGAATCAATAATTAGTAATATAAAAAATCAAATATCGTTTGAAATTCAACTCGATAAAAAAAAGAAAAATGGAATATTGTACTGGGTTGAATTATCTATGAGCCCTGTTTTCAACGACGACAATGTATTAATAAATTGGGTTGTAGTTGAAAGAGACATATCAGATAGAATAAGAATTAGCCATGAGATTGAAAAACAAAAAAAGTTCAATGAAGATGTTTTGAATAATATTCCTACAGACATTGCGGTATTTTCACCAGACCACAACTACATTTTTTTAAATAGGCATGCCATTCAAAATGATGAAATCAGAAATTGGATGATAAACAAAAATGATTTTGATTATGCAAGAATGAAGGGAATTGACGATACTTTGGCAAAAAAGAGATGGGATATTTTTGAAGAGGCTGTCAATCAAAAAAAGACAATGCAATGGATTGATGAACATAAAAAACCAGATGGCAGTGTCAATTATGTCATGCGAAATTTTTACCCTTATTTCGAAAATGATGCGCTGAAATTTGTAATCGGTTATGGATTAGACATTACTGAAAGAAAATTAATCGAAATTCAATTGAGTGAAGCATTAGAATCAATAAAGAAAACCAATAATGAATTAGAACAATTCGCATATGTAGCCTCTCATGATTTACAAGAACCCCTTAGAATGGTAACCAGTTTTTTATCACAATTAGAAAAAAAATATAGCGAATCACTTGATGAAAAAGCAAGAGAATATATTTATTATGCTGTAGATGGTGCAAAACGAATGCGGCAGATTATTTTAGACCTATTAGAATATTCAAGAGCAGGAAAATTAAATGAAAAATTAAAAGATGTTGATATCAACGATGTAATACAAGAAATAGAAATTCTACATAGTCAACAAATTCTTGAACTAAATGCAAGTATTAAAAAAATCAATTTGCCGATTATAAATACACACAAAACCCCCATTCGGCAGGTATTTCAAAATTTAATAAGTAATGCATTGAAATATCATAAAACGGGTATTCCTCCAGAGATTACTGTAGCTTGTTATCTCGAAAAAACAAATTATCATTTTGTGGTTTCAGACAATGGCATTGGCATTGAGCAGACCTATCATGATAAGATCTTTGTTATTTTTCAACGACTACACAGTAAAGAAGAATACAGTGGTACAGGAATAGGATTAGCCATTACAAAAAAAATTATTGAAAGTATCGGCGGTACGATTTGGTTAAAATCAGAAAAGAATATGGGTTGTGAATTTCATTTTACAGTTCCTATTTAGAAAAAAAATCTTAAATTGAATAAAATTGAATGTTCACGCTTATCTACTTTAATAGGCTAGACTTTCGTTTAATAAACGCAGTTTTGCAAAATCAGAAAGAAGATATAAATAAGCAACCATGAAAACAATAAACATATTACTCGTTGAAGACAATGCTGGAGACATCATATTAACTAAGGAAGCATTAGAAGAAAGAAAAATGGTTGGCCATTTAGAAATAGCAAAAAATGGATTAATTGCAATTGAATATTTGGAAAACACTCTAACTTCAAATGCGTTGAATTTACCTGATCTTATTTTATTAGATATAAACTTGCCGATAAAAAATGGTCAAGAGGTTTTGATTCATATCAAATCAAATGAAAATTTAAAACATATTCCTGTTATAATGTTAACAACCTCTTCATCTGAAAAGGACATCATTAGTTCTTATAGACATTATGCCAATTGCTATATTACTAAGCCAGTAAATATTGTTGAATTTTCAAACACTATTGAAAAAATCGAAGATTTTTGGATAAATGTAGCTCAGTTACCCAATCACAAAAATTAAGCAAATGAGCGAGTTAGTTAATTTAAAAGTATTGGTTATTGAAGATAATTATGGCGATTATCTACTTATAAAAGACTATTTAGAAGAAAAAGTAGAAAATCTATCCATTACCAATGCTAATAGATTCGAACAGGCTTATAGCATAATTAAAGAAAATGTATTTGATGTAATTCTTTTGGATCTTACATTACCAGACAAATCAGGTGAAAATTTAATTGAGCAAATTGTAGATGTAGCAAATATCACTCCGGTAATTATCCTCACTGGCTTTACCAATATTCAATTTAGTGTGCGTGCACTTTCATTTAACATTTCTGATTATTTGGTTAAAGACGATATTAATTCAAGCTCATTAATTAAAAGTATTTTATACAGCATAGAAAGAAAAAAATCAACATTATTGCTTGAAGAATCCGAAAAAAGGTACAGCAATTTATTTGAGCTTAGTCCACAACCAATGTGGATTTTCAATGTAAATACACTCAAATTTTTTCAAGTAAATCAAGCTGCGGTTGATCAATATGGATATTCGAAAGATGAGTTTTTAGAAATGAAACTTTTCAATATAGTAATTGATGACCTATCAGAGGAGGAGAAATTTATTAAATCAAAAGAGATTTCTTTTAATGAAAAGATTTTCAAAGGAAGATTTAAACATAGAAAAAAATCGGGTGAAATTATTGATGTAGATATTTACAGTAACCTGTACTACATAAATGAAACGGTTTACGAGTCTGTAATTGCCATTGATGTTACTGAAAAAATAAAGTTAGAACATCGTATAACAAGAGCTATTATTAAAACCCAAGAAGATGAGCGATACGAGATTGGTGCTGAGTTGCATGATAATGTTTGTCAAATTTTAGCGAGTAGCAAATTGAGCTTAGACATGCTACAGGAAGGTGTTTCAGAATCTAGCGTGATTTGGTTAAACAAATCACAGCATTTTATAAATCTGGCTTTAGAAGAAATAAGGAATTTATCTCATCGTTTAGCGCCTTCAACATTTGGCAATAGCAATTTAGAAGATACTTTTTCAGAATTGCTTTTGAATATCAATTTTGAAAATCAATATATCACCAATTTGAGTATTGAATTTGATGAGGTGAATTATAAATTAAGTAAAGACTTGCAACTTAATTTATACCGCATAGCACAAGAACAATTGCGGAACATCATTCGACATTCAAAAGCAACTACAATTAAAATTAAAATCTATGTTGAAAAGGGATTTTTAAAAATGGAAATCTCAGATAATGGCATTGGATTTGAGGAATCAAAAATGAAAAAAGGCATCGGATTAGCCAATATAAAACGACGCATCGAGCTATTTAATGGAGAGATGCAAGTCATTTCTGCTTTAAATAAAGGGTTTAATTTAATAGCCATAATTCCATTAGATCAGATTTCTTAAAAAATCTCCACTAAACGCTATTTTTTAGTTTCGAAATGATATCATTTAAAATCCAATACTGTATTTGTTTCATAATCTATATGTGGTTGAGTAGACACGCCAATGAGTGTATATCGATTACTCAACATGATTTTTCGATGTCCTAAACTTGGAACATCTTCATCAATCAGCAAAGACATAACTATATCAATTGGTTTGCTCGAACCATAATCACAACATTCTCCATAAAAATCAGCTTGGCACTTTTTCTTTTGTCTGTCATGACCAACATAACCAGTTTTACCCGATTCATAAGCATGACAATTAGCTGAAGTGAATAAGTTGTAATCAGGCAGCAATGGTGTTTGATTTGGAGCAAGTATTTTCAAATCATCCACCAGTGAATTGTAATAAAAATCACGGCGATTAATTTCTTTAAATTCAGAAGAGTTAGGATTAAGTAAAATGGAGTTTAAAAACAAGATCGGGTTAAGCCTTGCCATATTTATTATCCAAATCACATCTCGATCTGTAGCTGAAAGATACTTCAAGTCCTTGGCTGTATTGCATTTATTAAATTCATCTCTATTCCATTCATTACTAAATTTAGATAATGGATTAATGAAAGAATCTATTTTTAAAGCAGCATTATTTTTTTTATCCCCTGCAAATGAAAGCATTTGAAAAGAAAAGAACAATGTTAGGAAAACAAAGATTTTTTTTTGCATCATTCGTTATTTTAGGTTATGAAAATAAGCACCAAATTTTGATGTAATTGTTAAACAGTTGAGAAAGATGTAATGGGTTGTTGCTTGTTGTTTGTTGTTTGATGTTTGTTGTTTGTTATTTTTGTTTGGGGTTTTGGGGGTTGGGGTTTGGCAAAAAAAGAGCCGTCTGTTGTTTTATCAGACGGCTCTTTAAAAATCAACTTTTCATTTCTATAACTTGAAAATCTTTTGTGAGATTGTATTTTTTCCTTGTTGAATTTTCATCAAATACAAACCAGGTTTTAATTCATTTCCAAATTCAATCAAATTCGTAGCATTTGAAGAAATGGTTTTTAATACCCTTCCTTGTAAATCAAGAATATTTATTTTGATATTTTCTGTTGAATTTGTGTTGGTTTTTACTGAAAACTTATTTTGTGAAGGATTTGGAAACACATCAACTGAAAAGTTTGAATTTGTTGATGGGATTACATTTCCTTTTGCAAGTGGAGTTGTAGCACATCCTGTTGTTGTTAATTTCAATCCGCGTTTTACACTCAAACAACCATTATTAGATTGTATATTGATGCTATCATTTGTGCCTGCTGTTAAAAATCTCACTCTAATTTTCAACCCTGTGCTTCCGCTATCAATCACGGCTCCAGTTGGAATACTCCATTTATATGATGAAATGCCTGTTACAGTTGAAGCTGTATATGTAGTTCCATTTGCTGTTCCAACAATTGGACAAATAGCTATTAAACCCGACAATGTTGTTGGAGCAGCTGGCGTTGTAGTGGCTACAGTTGCAGCTACGGCTGTTCTGGTTGTAGAGGCACAAGTGGTTGAAGCATTTCTAGCAAGTGCATAATACGTTTTAGAAGATGTTATGCTCGGTGAAGTGTACGTTAATGATCCAGAAAGCAACAATGTTCCATTGGTTGAAGCCGAATACCAATCAACTGTAAGTCCTGATGCAGGGGTTGCACCAACCGTTACTGTTCCTGTTCCACAACGTGAAGCAGCTACAGCAGCTGGTGCAGCTGGAACAGCATTAACTGTTGCTATTACAGGACTTCTAGTTAATGATATACAACCTGTAGCGGTTGTTTTTGCTTCAACATAATAAGTAGTTGTAACAGATATCGATGGTGTTACATAAGAAGTTGCCGTACTTAATGAAGTTCCTCCTGTTACAGCACTATACCAAGCCAATGTACCAGCTGGATTAGTTGGTGCAACAGCTGTTAAGGTTACAGTACCAGAACCACATCTAGAACCATTGGTAACTGTTGGATTCGCAGGACGGGTGTTAATTGTTGCAGTAACCCTTTTGCTTGCAGCAGATTTACAACCAGTGGTTAAATTTCTTTGAACAGCCCAATACAAAGTTGTAGAAGACAATAAAGGTGTTATAAATTTATTTACTCCTGTAACTGTACCTGCTTGTAATAAGTTTGTTCCTAAAGAATCAGCATACCAATTGATGGTCATTCCAGTTATTGCTGTGGCCGAAATTGTTGAGGTATCTGTTCCACATTTAGATGAATTAGCAATAGTTGCAACTGTTGCAGGTAAAGCATTTACAGTTGCTGTTACTGCTGTTCTTGTTGTTGAAACACAAGTTCCATTATTTGCTTCAGCATAATAAGTTGTAGTTGCTGTTAAATTTGGAGTTGTATATGTATTTGAATTTGAGACAAGCAAAGTACCTCCTACTGCTGTACTATACCAATTTATGGTTTGTCCATTTGAAGTAGATGCTGACAGTAAAGCAGATGTAGCAGAGCATGTAGAAGCGCCTGTTCCTGTTGGTGCTGTTGGCGTTGAAAGAATAGTAGCTCCAGTTAATGTTCTCGATGCTGACACACAACCTGTAAGGGTATTTTTTGTTTGTGCATAATAGTTTGTTGATGCACTAATACTTGGTGTAGTAAAGTTTAATCCAGTTCCAATTGAAGCGCCTCCAGATGAAGCTGCAAACCATTCAATTGTTTCATTGGTTCCAGCAGTTGCAGAAAGTACCAAAGTTCCTGTGCCGCATCTTGATGCTCCTGTAGTTGATGGAGAAGTTGGTAAACTATTTATTGTCAACGTTGAAGAAGCAGAGAAAAATTCTGTGGTACAAGTTCCGTTTATTTTACAACGATATTGATTGCCATTATTTGATGTTGTTAAGTTTGATACATTATAAGTTGCGTTATTTTCATTGGCAACATCTGTAAATGAAACTCCATTGTCTGAACTTGATTGCCACTGATAAGCTATTCCAGTCCCTGAAGCTGTTACAGAAACAGAAGCTGAATTTGCATTTTCGCAAATTGAAATGTTCGTTGGCTGTGCAGAAATTGTAGCAGGAATACAAGTATTGCTTCCAGCTAAAATTATTGTTACTGTATCTGCTGTTGCAATTTTAGCATTCGATGCATTAAATAATATGCCTTTAATGTTTACTTGTGGCGTGCTTTTGAGTTGAATGTCATCGATATACCAACCTGTTCCAGCAACGCTAGCGTCAGATCCAAAACGGAATCTGAATTTTACAGATTGATTTGCATAAGCGTTTAAGTTAATGGTTGTTTTTACAAAACCACCGCTATTGCCAGTGAATGCAGATTTTCCAGATAAAGGGTTTGTGCTGGCTCCTAAAGCGCCATTGTAACCACCAGATGAAATTGAAGTACCCAAATCAGTCCAAGTAGTTCCATTATTGGTACTAATCTCTACAACGCCGCCATCCCATCCAGACTCTGAATTGATATATCCTTGGAATGTAAGTGAAGGTGGATTTGCTGGCAACAATAAAGCGTTTGTTGTTTCTAATTTTTGATCAGAGACAGTAGTAAGATTCGATGTAAAAAATGAATTGGGTGCACTGGTTTTTTGAGCCGTAGAAGTTGTCCAATTTGTTGTCGTTGTTGATGTTGGTGTCCAAACATTTGAAATGGTTGATGTTGGTACCGTTTCATCCAACAATAAAACTGGTGCAAAATAAGCGCCATTATTTATACTTACTGTAAATGAATAATTTTGAGATTGACCAAATGCTAGAGACACAGGGAAACTCACTACACGTGTAGCAGAATCATAAGTTCCGCCACTAACATAAGTTACATTACTTGGAAGTGTATCACGAATAATGTGATTCACAATTGCACCACAATTTCCGGTATTTACGGTATGTGTGTATGTTACATTTAATCCTTCAGATTGCTGGGTTATACTTTGAGAAATGGTGAAACTTCCACCCCCATTTACTGTAAAATCTGCCACCTGATCAGTCGTACTGTTTGAAGAACCTTGAGAAGCAAATTTACCCATCCCTCTTCTTGCGAATGCTTTCCAAATTGCGCAACTGTATTTAGCGCCATAAAATAAAGTATCTGCTTTTAAAATAGCATTTCTTGCATCAATGTATCCTGGACTGCAAGGTTGTAAACGCATTCCTTCAATAACCAATTTTAATGCAGCAGAGTTTCCGCCAATTCCAGCAGCATTGAAAATATTTGTGTTAATACCATCCATGGCAATCATCTCCCATGTCATATCCCATAATACACTACACCAAATTTCACCAATCTTATGAACCTCTCCACCAGAAGCTGTCATCATTCCATATGTCCATGGATTGATGCTCATATTGGTTGAATATGGATATGTGCGTATACCCGCTCCTGTTGGTGCTTGTCCAAACAAATATGTACCTATAGGACGAGCAATTGCACCATCATTAACTGTTGCAGTTGTCCAATCTGTAACACTCATCAATGCTAAATAATCGCTCCATCCTTCACCACCTTGTTCTGCATTACTCAAACATGAAGAGTTAGATGGACCGCCAGTTAGACGATTGCTAACACCATGCATGAACTCATGAACGATTACACCATTATCAATATCACCATCACGGTTAGGCGTAGTGTACGTTGATAAATACATTTGCATTCTTGGTTTGCTGCCATCAACAGGCGTTGAAAAATTTGCGTTGTTTGTACCACTACCATCTTGTGCATCAGCCACTACATAATCACTAGCTAAACCACCTCTTCCTTGATTGCTATTTTGAAAATTACCCGACACCTCATCAAACCCATAATTGTAAGTAAGATCATGCATCAGATTATTCCAATAAAACAAATTGGTAATTGCAAAGCGTTGAAAATTAGTAGTTGTTGGTGCTGCAGTATAATCAGGAGTTATATCAAAAGTCAATGAAGGCTGAGCAGTTGAAGAAGTTGCACCTTTCCCATTTATGTTATTGTTGTCTCTATCTTCTTGTGCCCAAACATTATTACCTCTTGTGCTATCATGATAAGCGGTACCATCAAAATGCCATTGTAAAGAGGTTGCATTTCCTCCAGCTAAATTCCAAGGATCTGTAACCAAAGCTGCTGTTCCATTGGGATGTAAAGGACTTTCAGCTGGGAAAGGAATTACACGATAACTTGCTGAAGAAACAACAGAAGGAGATTCTTGTGGCATCAATTGATTTGCAGAAACAATTTCAGAATTTGAATGATTGTGCTTGCTATTTGTTTTTTTTAAATCATTTAAATTTTCATAAACGGTATAATTGTTTTTATCCAATACTTTACCTGAAACAGCGTCTACACGGATCAATAAATGATCGACTGATTTCAAAGGAGCTATTTCAATCTGCCAGGTTAATACCACATTTTTTTCTGTGATGGGTAACCACACCAATGCTGCGATAATATCTACCTCTGAAACACTTAAATTTCCAAAATTCAATTTCCCATTTGCTTGTATTATTGGTTGAATTAATGATTTTGTAGATAGTTTTAAATTATTAATTACAGATTGAACTGCATCAGTTGCGCTGATTTTTGGCAAGCCTGATTTTAAATTTACAATTTGATCGATATTAGAAATCCTAGTTCCTGTGATTGAAACCAAATCGTTATTTTTAAATGCAAGAACCTGCATTTTATTAAAGACTGGAATAGACTTATACATTTGAGTCAAATAAACCATTCTAATTCCAGATGTACTATTCAAATAAGTGCTTGAAACATCCGAGTTTTCGATGTCGCTTATAGAAAAACCCAATTGAGTTTGATGTTGCTTAATTAATGACAATGCGATTTGTTTTTCATCTGCATTCGCCTGACCGAAACTAATTACTGAAGAAATTAAAGACGCGAATAAGAATAACAGTTTTTTCATGTTTTCTGGTTAAAATAAATAAATGGTGTTTTTCTTTATGGAAGATTCAGCGGATAAGGAGTAAGTGATGCGAAAATAGGTCAAAAAAGATGAAAACTGAAACAATTAGGCTATTAATTATTGCTTTTTCATGTTTAAAACGGATATAAAAAACTGTTCTGTATAGTTTTCCACTTCCTTAACTGCACCAGATTTGATTGGAGAGCACAACACATGATCACCTGCATTAGGTATGGGATACTTCATTTTTTTGATTTTAGGTGTCCCCAATTGTTCAAACATTTTCTCCATTGCATCAACTTTTACAATTTCATCTTGGTGATTTTTATCTTTAAAATAATAAAGCAATAATACAGGTTGTTTTACTTGATTAAATGTCTCAGATGTCATAGAGGATTCAATCATTTCTTGTAAACTAACGGTGGCTTCTAAACGATACGGAGTATACCAATATTTAGCATATGCTTTAGTTGTATCCTTTGGCGTTAAATAATTACTTCCCATAACCATTCTGGCAATTTGTAGACCCCATGGATTATTCAGCAACCAAGCATTTGGATTATTGATTTCAATATTGGGTGAATAAAGCACTAAGCCTGCAACATCATTTGGATATGCAGCTGCCAATTGTAATGCCTGAGATGCACCAGTACTAGTACCCATCAGTATAACTTTGTTGCCTAGTTTTTTTCCGATAAATAGTGCTTGCTTTGCTGATTCCCAATAATCATCTGCGGTGAGTGAAATCATTTGATCGACAGTGTCTATCCCGTGTTGAGCAAGTCGTGATAAATATAAATTGCATTTAAATTTTTTTGCTATGTTTCGATGAACCGGATTGCCTTCTTCTTGAGATGCAGAAAATCCATGCAAATAAACAATTGCATATTCCGTTTTTGATTTCGATGAATCATTGGCCCACACAATTCTGGCTTGATTATCAGGCTTGAGTTTATGTTTAGATTCTTGTTTTGCAATAAATGATTCTAATTCATTTATAGCAGGAATTTCTGGAATCGCTTTTTTGAATAAAGGTTTAGAGGGTTGAGGGCCTAAAAAATAAAGTCCTAAACAAACGGATAGAGCAATTAAAAATTTTGTTTTTTTAGACATGGTAATTCAAAATTTAAAAGTAAAAATTAAAAAAATATAATAAGGTTATTTAATTTTTAATCGCCTGGGATGAACACTTTTTACTTTTTACTTTTTACCCGCAACGGCGGGCACGCTTTTTTACTTCAATCTATTGTGCAACATTTTGAGCAATTTGTCCTTTTAATCTTGCAATAGTGTTATTGGCTTCGAGCAATTTGATTTTCACATCATACATTTCAGGATCTAGTTTTTTAAAGAGCATTTCTGTTTCTTCATTGCTTTTTTGCAGCAACAAAATATCGCGATCCATTTCTTTGATTACATGTTCCGCTTCTTTTAATTTTCTACCTAATTCGGCTTCTATGGTTTCTTTGAGTTGAAAAGCCAAGGCACTTTCTTTGCGAAGTGTTTCTTTTACCAGACGCTCGCTTTCAAGCAAACCGTTCAAACTGTTTTCAGATCTTTTTAATTTTTGAATTTCTATTGTTTTCAAAATCCAAGCAACGCCAAAACCAACAATAAACGCAGCAGAAATGTAAAGCATCAATTCGCTAGAACTCATATTTAAAAAATTTATTGCAAAGTAAATTATTTGAAAATTGATTCATTCAAATCTCTTCAATTGTTTTCGCACATTTTGTCAAAAATGGTTAATAAGTTTCCAATTTTATACGCACCTTTAATAAATGAATGAATTGCTTTCCAATTTTGGATATTATACGGAACATACAGATGCGCAGTTGATAAAACTCGCCAACCAATATTTGAATACAATCCCCGAATCTGAAATAGAAGCATATTATAACGAAGTTGCAACACGACAATTAGAGCTTAGCGAATCCATTGCTGAACATCAAAAAAAGATTGAGCAATTCAATTTTTATCTTTTGCCTAAACACATTATTCAATTTATTACAGACTCAAAATCAAATCAAAAAAGCAATGATTTCATTTTGAATGGATTATTTGAAAGGGGAATTGATGAAAACATGGCATATATCATTCTTGGTAAGATGTATGATTATTTTGAAGAGATGAGCCAAAAGAATGCAGATCTTATTTTTTCTGGCTTACCAATGCTGGTTGCTGGAATTGCAATAAACGTGTTACCCATTTCTAAAAATCAGCATTTAGCCATTATCGTTATTGCGTATTGTTTGATGGTGATTGGTATTGTTAGAATGTTGCATGGATATAGTAATAAGAGGAGGTATGAGAAGATGATGGGGGAAGAGAAGGTTCAAAAGGTTCAATGAGTTCAATGTGTTCAAAAGGTTGGGGATATTCGTCTGCCGATGTTGGTGTTTTCACCAATCATCAAAGTGTCTTGAATAAAAAAAACTTCGTGCCTTCGTGTCTTTGTGCCAAAAAAAATCGCGTCTACGCGTATGCGTGCCTTCGTGTTTCAACTCCTCCGCACCTAAATCTCAAAACAAATCCAAATTCCTTCCATTCCAATCTGGGAAAAGTTGATTTGTATTTTTAATATTCAAATGCTTTTGTGCAACTTCATTAAATACGGATCTAAAATCTGTTGTAACAGGCAGGTCTCTCCCATCTTCTAAATTTTCAATTGATAAAGGCTTTATATCTCCATAAACCTTACCGCCATGTAAATTTGTGCCTAAAATAAAATTGCATGATGCCCTCCCATGGTCAGTACCGTTAGTGCCATTTTGCTTAACTGTTCTGCCAAATTCTGTCATGGTCATTACCACTACATTTTCTTTTAAATCATCTCCTAAATCATTCCAAAACGCGGTAATACTATTGCTTAAATCACCGACATTTCTGGCAAAGGTTCCATTAAAGGTTCCTTGATTAAAATGTGTATCCCACCCACTCGATTCGGCAAAGCCAATTTCCAATCCTACTTCAGATTTTATCAACTGCGCGATTTGTTTAAGTGCGTTTCCTAAGTTTGAATTAGGATAAATTACACCTGATTTAGGCTGGTACTTTTTTAGATTTATTTTAGATAATAGCTCTACCGCTTCGAAAGTTTCTTTGCCCGTATTTTTTATCAGTTGATTGGTTGTTTCATCATATAAATCTTCAAAACTTTTTGCTGTTGCATTTAAATTGACTTGTGCTTGTTTAGAAGAAATCTTGAAGTCAGCTAGATTATTTATGGCTATAGAAGGGAAATTTCCATACAAAGACCTCGGCAATGAAGACGTTAAACTAACTGCATGAAAAGGTGATTCATGAATGGCCAATAATCCAGCAGCACGATTCAACCATCCACTATCTGTTGATTTTTTAAAAGGCGTTCCCGATTCCATATAATCTTGTGCATCAAAATGTGAACGTGAATTATTGGGCGATCCTATTCCATGTACTATTGCCAATTGATTCAATTTAAACAATGGCTCAAAACTTGCCATCGAAGGATGTAAACCAAAATTTCCATCTAAATCAATCAATGAAACTTTTTCAGATTTCGCTGCAGACATAAACAACCCTGGTCTTGCTTCTTTTAAATAAGGGTCATTAAATGGCGTAACGGCCATTAATCCATCCATCGCTCCACGTTGAAAAATACAAATCAGAATCTTATTTTTTTTGAACAATTGTGTAGCTTGAAACTGTTGGGCTGCGCGTGCTACAAAGCCAAGAACACCGCCAAAACTAATTCCGAAAGCCGCAATGGCACCTGATTTTAAAAAAGCTCTTCTTGATGACATAAATAATTATTTGCGTTGAAAATCTGGGGACCCTAAAATTATTCCAACCACATGCTCGAGCATGTTTTTTTCGTTTTTAAATGAATTCATTTCTGTTTCGATTTCAGTTTCTTCAGACATTGAATCATCATTTGATTTTTTTTCATCACCAATTTTTTTCACCAATTTTTGAGCAACTTTTACATCATTTAACAAAGGCAAAAGCCGTTGAATTGTTTTTTCGTGATTCCTTCCTGGCATCAAAATATTGGCGTAGGTTTTCAATGCGGCAATAGCATCTTCTGGTTCGTGATAATGATTCAGTTTAAGCAAATCCACTTTAATACCTCTAATATTTTGAGCAGCAATATCCAAACCGAAATTCATTCTACTTAATAAAGCGCTGGTATTTACCCAATAAGCTGCATTATCTGGAAACCCTGTTGGTGCTTGATAATGATAAATTTTTTGTCCCATCTTTTCCAATACCCCAAACATGGGATAAGGATTAAAAACTTCGGTGTTCATTGCTCTGTTGGCGCTAACCACCACTTCAAAAGGTGATTTTATTTTTTGACAAATCGCATTCTTTGCCCAAAACTCAGGATCATAAACCATGGTTAATAAAACAGATTTAATATCTCCATTTTTATTTAAAAATGTTTCCGCCATTTTATTGATGAGTTTTTCAGATGGATTGTCACTCACAAAATAGATGGCTAATTTTTTACAAATAAATTTTGCAGTAGAAGGATGATGCGCTAGCATTGAAATTAAATCAACACCTTCTTGATAACCGCCATTTGCAGGGAAATTTTTACCAAGTACCATCTTTTCATTTTGATCATGATTCATCGGGAAAAATAAAAAATCGCCATCTCTGAAATAACCTTTAGATTTTAAATTATCTTCTCCAAGAATGGAAATTAGTTTTTTCAATTGTCCGGAGTAAGCCCCATCAAAAGGATAAATTGTCCAACCCGTTAAAACTCTTGCAGCATTTACAACATCTTGTTGTGTATAACCACCATCCACTCCCAAAGTATGAAGCTCTAATAATTCGCGCGCATAATTTTCATTGATGCCACGGTTTTTATTTTTGCCTTTTAATTGTTTGATGAATTTTACATTTTGGGTATCTCCTAACGAATTTTGTTGTTGAATTAACGCATTTAAATTTTTATTTCTTAATACTGTAGATGCACTATCCATTTGAGCAGAACTCAACGCATTATCTAAGAAAAGCGACATCGCTGGCGCTTTTGCAGTAGCCAAAAGCAATTGCTGAAAATTGCCCAAAGCATTTGGCCTAATTACATCGCGCTCATACGCTGGAATATATTGAGCAACATAAAACTTGGTAAATGATACATTGAAATGATTAAACCAAAAACCAGTCAAAACTTCTTGTAGTTGATTTTTGGAATAAATCGCCCTGATGAAACGTTGATTGATAAAAGAACGGGAAAGGTCATTAAAGGGATGAAAATTATGTAAATCAGAATAAGCTTTCAATCTATCTTTTTCCTCGCGTTTCGACATAACACCAATAGAATCCTTATCAATAAAACCATCTTTAATCGCCATTCTGACCACTTGTGGGTTGCGTGGAAATTGCTTAACCACTTCTTCATTAGATAAATTCAGATAGTCGATTTTTGATAATTTCAAATTCAAACTATCATCTTTAAACGCAGCATTCAGTTGTTTGTTGAACCAAACTTCCAACCCCATTTTAAGCACTTCATCAATTTGTCCTGGAGTAGCCCCATAAGTAAATCGATTGATTAAATGAGCAGCAGCTTGTGTTTGGGTAAGTCCTCGTTTTGCATAAGGGAATGAAGTTTTCTGTGCGTTTGCAAAACACAAAAAACTTAAAAAGACAAATAAACATAGATGATTTTTAAACATGGCAAACAGAGACTTATAAAAATTAGATTGGTTTATTTAATATGAAACATAAAACAAAATTGCATTAATAATAACATCAATTATACCGAGTATAAATTTATTCATAATTAATAAGCTGCAATGATTTATTTTTACGAAAAAAAATATGGCAACGACTAAGATTACAATTAACAACAATGGTTCTGCAAAAATTGAAGGCGATTTTGAAATTGTAGATAAAGACGGAAATGTTTACGGATTAAATGGCAGAGAAATAGTAGCCATTTGCAGATGTGGATTATCAAAAAACAAACCTTTTTGCGATGGCGCTCATAAAGGACATTTCGAACATGATGCGATAGCGTTTGAATTGCCACCTAAAAAAACTGTTTAAATCATGGCCAATAAATTATTCATGATTCTGCTGGGATGCAAGCCCAAAGGCAGACATACAGAGCAACACGACATTTTCTTTACAATAGGAAAAAGTATCAAAGAAATCATTCCGCATATTGAATCATTTTGGAAAGATGGTGGAACAATACATATAGATGCTTGGCGAGAAGTCACAGAAGTGGATGGAAACGCCGTTACTGTTACAAAGAAAACAACAGCAGATAAAGTGGTGTCATCAAAATTATTTTTCTTGAATCTAGGCGGATATAAACCTGGCGAATTTGAAGAATACCATTACAAAATGCTAACCGTAGCTGAAAAAAAATCAGATGCCATCAAACTTGCCAAATCAACCGCGTTTTATAAACATACTGGATTTAAAGGCGCAGCATCTCACATAGATGATAAATACGGAATTGATGTAGATGATATTTATGAAATTACAGACATACTTCCTGATGAAATTAAATCTGCATTTCAATTAAAAATATCACCCAATAAAAAAGCCAAGAAAGATGATTGGCATCTTGGATATTTGAATTTGAAAAAAGTAAGTTAAAAGTAAAAAGTGAAAAGTAAAAAATTGAATTTACCTTTTTTGAATTTTTAATTTTGACTTTTTAATTAAACATGATAAGATGAAAATTCAATTTTGGTCTGTTGGAAAAAGCAATGAATCATTTGTAGATGAAGGCATAAAATTATTTACAAAACGAATTTCTAATTATTATCCTGTTGATTGGCAGATTATTTCTACACCTAAAAACGCAGCGGTACTTAGCGATGTTGATTTGAAACAAAAAGAAGGAGAAGCCATTTTAAATCTACTAAAAAAAGATGACTATTTAATATTGCTCGATGAACGAGGGAAAACATTAACTAGCGAAAGCGTTGCCAGTTTTATTCAACAAAGAGCCAATGAAAGCGAGAAGCAGCTTGTGTTTTTGATAGGTGGTGCTTTTGGTGTTAGTAAGTCGGTATTTGAACGAGCCGATTATGTATGGAGTTTATCGCCTTTGGTTTTTCCGCATCAATTGGTAAGATTAATTTTAGCCGAACAAATATATCGCGCTTGCTCCATCAACCGAAATGAGAAGTACCATCATGTGTAAGTGAAAAATTAAAAAGTGAAAATTAAAAAGTAAAAAAAAATCCAATGCCCACATTCCCAATTTCTATAACGAATATTTTAATTGCCATAAATGTGATTTTGTTTTTTATAACTGAATCAAACAAATCGGTTTTAGCCAAAATCATCATGTGGCCTTATTATGTAAAACGCAATAATGAATTGCACCGATTCATCACTTCTGGTTTTTTGCACGCCAATTTTATGCATCTGTTTTTCAACATGTTTACCTTGTATTATTTTGGCAACAACATAGAAATGATTTTAAAAAGCAATGGAATGGGAAATGGCATAACCTATCTTATTCTATATTTTGGCGCGTTAATCATTTCAGATTTGCCTTGTTATTTTAAAAACAAAGATGTATTTGAATATCGTTCCTTAGGGGCTTCTGGCGCAGTTTCTGCAGTAGTATTTGCTACGATTTTATTTAGTCCATGGAACAGTATTTACTTATACGCTTACATTAAAATATCTGCAACCGTTTATGCCATTTTGTTTGTAGCTTATTGTATATACATGGGCAAAAAAGCAGAAGACAATATTAACCATGATGCGCATTTATGGGGCGCAATTTTCGGATTGTCTTTTACATTGTTGCTGGTATATTTGATGCGTCCAGACCTGATTGGATATATATTGGAGCAATTAAAACATCCAAGTTTATTTGGAAGAGATTAAGTTTAATTTCAAAACCGATTCTGTAGAATCTGTAATTTTAAAACGATTATCGATTCGTTTGCCTACCACCCAAATTATTTTTTTATTGGATTCTATAACCCAAGTATTTTCTTTTTCTAAAAGAGATAATTTGATGTCGATAAAAAATCGGCTCAACTTTTTTTTCTTCAACATCCCTAACGGATAAAAGTAATCGCCTTGTTTCCATTTTCTTAGCATTAAAGGGAATTGGACATTTTTCAAATCCAATAACGCAATAGACGAATCATTTGAAAACTGAGTAGAAGAAATATTTTCAATCGATAATTTGTTTGATCCAAAATGTACAATCTTGGTATCAGATTCAATAATAAAAAAGGATTCATCTTGGGTTTCATTTGGAGAAATGATTAACCAATTCCTATTTTTTAAAATCCGATGAGTACCAGACATAACATACTTTCCAGAATCTGCATAAAGCAGATGTACGGCATCTTTCAATTGCAACGAAGTGAAATTATACGATTTAATGATTTCAAAAAGTATGGTTTCGAAAGCATCAATCTTAAGTAATTTTAAGACCGGAATATGAATTTCATTTCCTTTGCGTTCTAGCAATTTCGATTTAATATTTAAAATGGCAGCATCATAAATAACAGCGATTTCGTTAAATCTTTTAATGTTGTTTTGAACATTTGCTTTGGCTTCAGGAATAACGTTTTCAATCAATGGGATGATTTGATTTCTAAAAAAATTCCTGGTGTATTTATCTGATTCGTTAGAAACATCTTCACGCCATTGACATTTATTTAATTGTGCATATTCTATAAGTTCTGATTTATTGGCGAACAATAAAGGGCGAACAATTTTTCCGCCAATGCCTGCATGATTAGATTGAATCCCTTTCAACCCATTTATCCCAGTGCCTTTGAAGAAATTCATCAAGATGGTTTCTAGATTATCATCGGCATGATGAGCGGTTAAAATATTTGTTATTGAAGAATCGTTTGAAATGATATCATTAAACCATTCATAGCGGAGATTTCGTGCCGCTAATTGAATGTTTTGTTTATGCTCTGCTGCGTATTTTTCTGTGTCAAATTTCACTACTTGATGTTTCACATTGTATTTATTGGCCAATTCAATTACAAATTTCTCATCCGCTTCGCTATCCTCTCCTCTCAATTGAAAATTACAATGGGCTATTTCAAAATTGAACCCTGCGTGAAAACACAAATCACACAAAACTATAGAATCTACTCCCCCACTAACTGCTATAAGAAGCTTGTCTGTTTTTTTAAACAAGCTATTTGCAATAACATGCTGGATAAATTGATTAAGTACGTTCAACGTTGAAATGATTTTTGTAAAAATAAATCTTAATTGGCGAAATGAGAAAGTAAATAATCGGATTGGAAAATTGTATAGGATTGGTTTTCAAAAAATAATCACACCGAATAAACTGAATAAAATAGAAAAGGTTGTTAAAACAATTACAGGAATAAAATAAAACCAAATATTAATTTATTTTCATCTCCGAAAAGTATTCAGAAAAAATTAAAAAAATAAAAATCCCAATTATCATTTTAGTTTGCCTTTGCTTGCTTGCCATTCCATTTAGACATCGCATAAAAAACAATATCATTTTCTTTTATGGGAAAATAATAAACAGAGGCCGTAGAATAAACAATACAAATTGTAAAAATTGCGACATATTATTTAACGATGGAATTCATGCGCATGAAAAAGCATATAAACGTGAAAGGATAAAAGCGCAAAAAACTGATGAAGACCTTATCCAACTTGGCAAAAAAAATGTGTTGCAAGAAATTGAAAGTAATGAATTTTATATTGTAAGGGATTTAACGCATTCTCAACCTTTATTACTTCCGAAGGCAATAGATTTTATAGACCAGCTATCTATTTTGTACAAGCAAAAATGTACAGAAAAAAACATAGAATATGTGCCTTACGAAATCACAAGTGGATCAAGATCAATAGAATCTGTCGAGCGATTAGGAAAAGAAAATGAAAATTCAATAGAAAAAAGTCCTCATTTATGGGGAAAAACATTCGATATGAGTTGGCGTGCATTTGGCGGTAATAAAGAGCAATTGAAGTTGTTCACAAGTGCTTTATCAGAATTAAAAAATCAACAAAAATGCTTTGTAAAATTTGAAAGAAATGGATGTTTACACATTACGGTGAATTAATCAAACTTCAATTCAAAATCGAAACCAAAAAAGTTAATGAAATTAAAAGTCCTATTATTTTTAGTATGTGTTGGCTTATTAAGCAGTTGCGACCCCTATAGAAGAATCAGAAAGCACGTTCCAAAAAGGCAAATTAGAAGAACGATGAAGTATTCTGGATATTAGATGAGATTTTATTGATTGAGCATGAATTGAGATGAAAGCTTGTAACGATAACAGCAATTTGATTTTATCAGTGCTTCAAACAGAAAGAAAATGAATAAAAAGACATAACCCAATTATCAGAGCAAGAAACAGAATGAGAATGAAGAAAAAAGTCAGAACTCCATGATCGCTCTCGCGCTCATTCTCGTTCTGACTTTTAGTACCACGTACGGGACTCGAACCCGTGATTCCTCCGTGAAAGGGAGGCGTCTTAACCTCTTGACCAACGCGGCATTTGATTTAGGGAGTGCAAATATAAGATTGATATACTTTTCAACCAAACTAATTTTAAAATAATCGTAAAAAAGATGAAATATCTTTAGTTACAAGTAGCTGAACTACCTTAGAATGGAGTTTTCTGATATTATTTAGCGTTGAAATTAAAATATAAATTGGCCAACAAGCCGCTATTATACTGAAACACGTTTTTATTGTCAATCTCCCTACTCAATTGAACAATCTGGTTTAGATACCCCAGTTCAAACTTTGCTGTTTCATTTAATTTATATCCCAACAAAACCCCTATTCTATTTTGATCAAAAATATTTTCACCTACATTTTTTCCAAATCCAATAAATACTTCATCATAAAAACCTAAATAAGGCATTTTTACTTGAGATTTAGTACTGCCAATTGGGATTTGAAACCTACACATATACCTCAATCGATTTAAAAACACATATTCATCTTCTTTTGCTAGATCAGCAGTTGAGTATTTTCCATTAAATCGCTGTTCTAAAATAAACCGATGGGTTAAATCGACTGAATGAAATTTATTTTGCAAACTAACCATTTCAAATATGCGATGTTCGGTAAATTGTTTACCCAAAGGATTTATGGGATAATCTCCGTATGAAAATGTTTCTACATTAGCATAGCCCAATCTGAATAAAATGGATTTATCTGGCTGGAAATTAATGCCGGTTCTAAATAAATTCTGTTGGCCATTTTTTCCAAAATCAACTCTTCTGAATTGAAATTCAGCATAAATGCTCCACTTCGTGTTTAAGTTTGTTGTTGTGAAAATATTATACCAGCCAATGTTATTATTATCAATCAATCTTTTTTGCTGTGCGTTGCAAATTGAAAATGAAAAGAATACGCAAAATATACAAAGTGAAACAAGCTTCATGAGATTCAAATTTGAATAAATAATGAGATTTTCTTACTACCGTTTGATATAATTGATGAGTTACAAATTGGCCAGAACTACAATAGAAAGCCAAACTAATTCAAACAATTGTCAATCAGAAAAGCACATTTTCCATGTCCCACAACCAATAGTTTTTGATTGGAAATTATTTTCATGTCGTATAAAGCAAATGTTGTTGGCAATTGGAACATGTTTTTATACTGACCATTTTTAAAAAAATACACCTGCCCTTTTTGACTACAAATGATTTGAAAACCTTTGCTGATTTCTTGGCTCCAAAAACAACCACTTGAATCAATTTTCAGATTGTTTTTGTCATCCAACCCAATAATCCCTTTTTGGTTATAATGTAAACTTGCCGTACCCACATAACTCATTTCGTCCTGATTTTCTTTTAGTTTAATTTCATGAACAAGTCCATTTATTTTTTTATGCTTCTTCCAATGAACTAAATTCTTAGTATTAATTAAACTGGTATTTACTCCATTGAAAACTGCAGCAGTGATAGATCCATCTTTTTTTGCCAATAGCGACCATGCAAACTTTCTATAGCTTTTCCATATTTTTTTTGGTTCTGATAAACTGGCATCTGTAATGGCAATAAACCCAAATGGAATTTTCTTTTCTCCTTTTGAAATGCCTGTAGTTCCTCCACAAAGCAGAATTTTACCAGTAGGCAAAACCAAAAAATCATAAAAACAACGATTTTTGTAATGCTTAAAATCTACTTTTTCTAATGTTTTTGAAATCAAGTTATACTTCATTAATCTAGAGTCATCTGTTGCTAATAAAACAAAATCGCCAATCCTTTCCGCCTTAAGTATATTAAATCCATCTGTTTGAATGTCCATGGATTGAAAATGGCCGATAGAATCAAACTTAGTAATGATCCCTTTTTCACCACAAGCCCAATATTCGTTGTCTGTAATTTTTGTAAGGTGATAATAACTGCTGTCGTTATCATCCCCCAATTGTAGCGTAGTCATGGTTTGAGCCGTCAACAAATGAGTGTTTGTAACAAAGAGATTTATGAGTAAAAAGAATTTTAGATTTTTCATTTGGATGTTTGAATGGCAGATTGAAATAGTTTACTCAAATGAAAAAATGAAATTATTTTGAAAGCAGATTAATCATCCACATCGATTTTTTCTTACCTGTTTTAACTGGAGACTCTTCAGTACTATTTGGTGTTGTCCAAATATCTGTTTTTCTATACTCGATAACTGCTTTATAGATTTTACCTTTTAATTTTTTATCGCTTCCATCGTTTTTATAATATGCATCTTGAATTGCATTTAAAATCCCATTGTCTTTTGTTTTTTGATCAATATTATCATACCCATAAGTTGCTTTTGATATAACATCCTGTAATTCGATATTACAAAAGTCTCCACATTCGTAACTCATTAATTTCAGGGTAATATTTTTCTTTGTCCCCAATGTTTGAGCATTAGTATTGTTAACTAATGCCAATATTATAAATGCGGTAATTGTATATAACTTTCTCATTTTTATTAATTATTTGAAATGAAGATACATAATAATTGAACTTAATAAACCTCTAATTCTGATGTAAAATGCATTTTAAAACTCGAACGTCCCCCACCTCGTCCCCCAAAATCAAAAACGCCTCGTAAATTATTCATTTACAAGGCGTCATCTATGTTGGTTGCGGAGCGGACGGGACTCGAACCCGCGACCTCTGCCGTGACAGGGCAGCATTCTAACCAACTGAACTACCGCTCCTTAATACCACTTTAAAAAACAATTTGATTCGCTTTTTAAAGGATGGCAAAGATAAGGAGTTTTGTTTTTCAAAAACAAAAATTTTTAAAAAAAATTGTATCACTTAATTTTACAAGTAACTTGCCGAACCAAATTCTTATAAACGAATACTTTTTATAATATGCCTCAATTAAAAAACAGACAATACCTCGAGTTTGAAAAACCCGTTAAAGATCTTTACGATCAAATCGAACAATTACAAACTACACAAGAACAATCAGAAACCGATTTATCGACTTCTATTTTGGCATTGGAACAAAAAATAGAACTTGTAAAAAAAGACATTACCGATAACCTTACGCCTTGGCATCGCGTTCAATTGAGCCGTCACCCTGATCGCCCATATACATTAAAGTACATTGAAAAAATGTGTACCAACTTTGTTGAGCTTCATGGCGATAGAAATGTAAAAGACGATAAAGCCATGGTTGGCGGTTTTGCGCAACTGGGCGATAAAACCGTTATGTTTATCGGACAACAAAAAGGCAACAATACCAAAACCCGACAAATCAGAAATTTTGGTATGGCTAATCCCGAAGGTTATAGAAAAGCCCTTCGTTTAATGAAACTTGCCGAGAAATTCAATAAACCAATCGTTACATTAATTGATACCCCTGGTGCTTATCCTGGAATTGAAGCCGAAGAAAGAGGACAAGGTGAAGCCATTGCTAGAAATATTTATGAAATGATTTCCCTTAAAGTTCCTGTGATTTGTGTGATTATTGGCGAAGGAGCTAGTGGTGGAGCTTTGGGCATTGGCGTTGGCGATAAAGTAGTGATGATGGAGAATACTTGGTACACCGTAATCTCTCCAGAAAGCTGTAGCAGCATTTTATGGCGCACTTGGGAGAAAAAGGAAATCGCAGCAGATCAACTTCGTCTAACCGGTACCGATATGCTTAATTTCGGACTTGTAGACCAAGTAATTCCAGAACCTTTAGGTGGCGCACATTGGGATTATGATGAAGCCGCACAAAATCTCAAAGATTATTTAATTCCGATGTTAAATGATCTTGAAAAAATTCCAGCTGAAGAAAGAGTGAATACTCGAATAGAGAAGTTTGGGAAAATGGGATTCTGGGAAGAGAAAACCGTTTAATAAAAATTACAATCATTAAATCTAGAAGCATAAATTTTATACATGTTAAAAATTGCGGTGTTTGGTACTGGCCACCTGGGAAAATTTCATTTAAACAATTGGAAAGAAATTGAAGGCGTTGAATTGGTTGGTTTTTTTGACCCCAATAATGAAAATGCAAAAGTTATTGAAGGCACCTATCAGCTCAAAAGATTTTTAGATCCTTCGGCACTTATGGATGCCTGTGATGCCGTAGACATTGTAGCGCCCACCATCCATCATTTTGAGTTGTGTAAAATGGCGCTCAGAAAAGGAAAGCACGTTTTTGTGGAGAAACCATTGGCAAACACCATGGAAGAAGCGCGTGAACTGGTTAAACTTGCAAAAGAATCTAATCTTAAATTTCAAGTTGGGCATGTAGAAAGATTCAATCCGGCTTTTTTTGCATTGAAGGGCTACACGCTAAAGCCCATGTTTATTGAAGTACATCGTCTAGCCGAATTTAATCCACGCGGGACAGACGTTAGTGTTGTATTGGATTTAATGATTCACGACATTGATATTATTTTACACCTTGTAAATAGCAATGTAAGTTATATTTCAGCGAATGGTGTGGCCGTAATGAGCGAAACCCCAGATATTGCCAATGTGCGTATAGAGTTTGATAATGGTTGTGTAGCCAATCTTACCAGCAGTCGCATTTCGCTTAAAAAAATGCGTAAAATAAGGTTGTTTCAAAAAGACGCTTATATCGGAATCGACTTCTTGGATAAAAAAGCAGAAATCATACGACTCAATCAACCCGATGACAAAAATGATTTTAGCTTCGACATAGAAACCAATCATGGTACAAAATCAATTGGAATATCAAACCCAAAAGTTGAAGCGGTAAATGCCATTAAAATGGAATTGGAATGTTTCAAAGATGCAATCATCAATAATCAAGAAACACCAGTAACCATTATAGATGGTTTCAGAGCAATGGAAGTGGCACATCTTATTCTAGAAAAAATAAACAGCAAACAACATTGATTTCAAAGTAAAAATTAAAAAGAAAAAATTAAAAAAGGGTTATCCATAATTTTCGACTTTTCACTTTTGACTTTTGAATTTTGAATTCGCAAATGAAACAACCCAAAATCAATATCATTTGGATTATTTTAACTGATCTGTTGATCTGTTGTTTTACTTGGCTTTGCTTTTATTATTTACGCACTATTATTTACAATTACAATTTCAGAATCCCATCTGGCTTCTATTTGGGCTGGATACTTTATGTAGCTGGTTGGCTAACACTTTATTTTTTATTTGGTTTTTACAACTCCATTTACCACAAATCCAGATTAGCTGAAATTGCTAAAACGTTTTTGGTCAGTTTAATCGGATGCTTATTCTTATTGTTTTTCTTCATTTTAAAAAACCCACACGACAACAACAATTCTTACTATCTCGAATTTTTTAGTCTGCTGATTCCCATATTCTTTTTAACCGCTCTTGCTAGATTTTTATTTTTAACCTACGCAAAAAATCAAATTAAATCCGGCGCTATTTTCTACAATGCACTTATAATTGGATCTGGTAAAAAAGCAGTTGATTTCTATACAAATTTCAAATCTTCAAAAGCAATTTCCGGATATCGATTTGTCGGATTTTTAAATACGAATCCTTCAGAAAACATCCTCCTCGATACGAACATAAATAACTACAGCAACATACTTCAAATTGAAGAAGTTATATCTAATCTAAATATTGCAGAAATCATCATTACCATTGAAAAAAATGATAGAGATTTAATTACGAAAATTCTGCAGTTATTAAGCAATAAAAACATCAACATCAAAATAACGCCAGATACAGTTGACATCATAACTGGCGCGTTACATACCAATAACGTTTTAGGTGTTCCGCTAATTGATATCCACGCAGGTCTTCTTCCGCCTTGGCAACAAAACATCAAACGAGCAATAGATGTTTTCGTTTCTATTACAGCCATCATTTTACTTTTACCATTAATTATTTACACATGGATAAGGGTTAGAATATCATCTGTCGGACCAGTAATTTATGCTCAAGAAAGAATCGGATACAAAGGAAATCCTTTTACAATGTATAAGTTTCGTTCGATGAATGTAAACGCTGAAATCAATGGACCACAACTCAGTTCTGTAGATGATACCCGAATTACAAAATGGGGGAAAACAATGCGTAAATGGCGACTAGATGAACTGCCTCAATTGTGGAATGTTTTAATTGGCGAAATGAGTTTGGTTGGACCTCGCCCTGAAAGAAAATTTTACATTGACCAAATTGTAAAATTACATCCCGAATATAATTTTATTTCAAAAGTAAAACCGGGCATAACCGGTTGGGGAATGGTGAATTACGGATATGCCGCTTCTATTGAAGAAATGGTTTTGCGCATGCCATATGATTTGCTGTATATTGAAAATGTTTCTTTAGCACTTGATTTTAAAATTATGCTTTATACCATTCAGATTATTTTTGCCGGAAAAGGGAAATAATACAAGTGCTTTCTGCCTATTAATTTTTGTATTTTTGAACAAACCCAATTCAGTTGAAGTACATCATCTTAATATTTTACTTTGTTTTTTTTAGCACCATTGCTTTCACACAGAAGGATAGCTATTGGCAACAACAAGTGAATTATAAAATTGATGTTCGTTTAGATGAAAAGCAAAAAATATTAGACGGATTTGTTGCAATCGATTATTTTAATTTTTCACCAGATACATTAAGCTTTATTTGGTTTCACCTTTGGCCAAATGCATATAAAAACGACCAATCTGCTTTCAGTGAACAATTGCTTGAAAACGATCGAACGGATTTCTATTTTAGCGACCCCGAAAAAAAAGGATTCATCAACCAATTGGAATTTAAAATTGATGATGAAAAAGCATCTATTACAAATCATCCACAACATCAAGATATCATCAAACTAAATTTACCCAGAACAATTCTGCCAGGACAAAACATAAAAATTCAAACGCCATTTCATGTTAAGCTGCCATATAATTTTTCGAGAGGTGGATATATTGATAGTTCATTTCAAATGACACAATGGTATCCAAAACCAGCTGTTTATGATAAATATGGTTGGCACGAAATGCCCTATTTAGATCAAGGTGAATTTTATAGCGAGTTTGGGAATTTCGAAGTAAACATCAGTATTCAAAAGGATTTCAAAGTTGCGGCTACAGGTATTTTACAATCCGAAACAACCAATGGAGAAATAAAATCATTACAATACAAACAAGACAACATTCACGATTTTGCTTGGTTTGCAGATAAAAATTTTATTGTAGAACATGACACGATGGAGTTAAACAATAAAAGCATTGATGTGTATGCCTATCATTATCCGAGGAAAATATTTACAACATTAAACACAATTGATTTAATTAAAAATGCCATTCGCACAAAAAGCAATTGGATTGGAAATTATCCATACCATATTGTTTCGGTGGTGGAAAGTAAAAACGATGGTGGTGGCGGCATGGAGTATCCAACCATCACACTCATTGATCAGGTTAATTCAAAAAAATCGTTGGATAATTTAATTAATCACGAAGTGGGTCACAATTGGTTTTATGGCATTTTAGCATCCAATGAAAGAGATTACCCTTGGATGGATGAAGGCATGAATAGTTATTACGATAAGCGATATGAGGAATTGTTTTATCCCGAAAAAAAGAATAAAATAACTCCATTTTTATACAATCGTATCCCTAAAGATCTAGATAATTTATTTACAGAAACTGTTTGCAAAATAAAATCTGATCAGCCCATCTCTACAAAATCTGCAGATTTCACTGAATTGAATTATGCCATGATTGCTTATAACAAAGCAGCGTTATGGATGCAATGGATGGAAGATTCTTTGGGCAAAACAACATTTGACGAAATCATGAAAGCATATTTTGAAAAATGGAAATTCAAACACCCCTACCCCAATGATTTCAAAGTCATAGCCGAAGAAGTATCTCAAAAAGATTTAAGCTTGTTTTTTGATGCGCTTAACAGCAAAGGAAGTATTTACCCCAAAAAAAATAAAACATTAAAATTCACGCCTTTCTTTTCTTTTAAAGACGCGGATAAAAAACATTTGATTAGCATTTTACCAATTGCGGGTATAAACAAATACGACAAATTGATGCCTGGTTTGATGATACATAATTACACTTTGCCAACATCAAAAATTCAATTTTTATTCATGCCGATGGTTTCATTTACATCAAAAAAAATAAATGGATTAGGCAGAATTTCATACGACAATTATTTAACTGGAAATGGCGACAAACTTCAATTGGCATTGGCTTTTGAAAAATTCAGCAACAATAAATTCACGCCGGAAGGTGAGAACACTCATTTTTTAAACTTTGAAAAACTTGCGTCTTCTATAAAATATGTATTCCCAAAAAAGCATCCAAGAAGCAGCACTAATGCTTATTTACAATGGAAAACTTTTTTCATAAAAGAAACCACCCTTAGTTACTATAGAGATACTATTTTAAATACGGCTGTATTTACTTACCCTACTAAAAATAGAATACTTCATCAATTGCAATTTGTATATCAACAAAACAGAAAATTATACCCTTACCAATGGAATTTAAATGCCGAATCCGGTGATGGATTTTTAAAGTTTGGTGCAACAGGAAACTACTATTTCAACTACGTAAAAGAGGGCGGATTGGGATTACGATTATTTGCCGGAAAGTTTTTATACACGAAGCAGAAAACAAATTTGTTGCGTTACAAAACCGATCGATATCATTTAAACACCAGTGGTGCTAATGGTTATGAAGATTATACCTATAGCAATTTTTTTGCAGGCAGAAATGAGTTTGAAGGACTTTTGAATCAGCAAATGATGATTAAAGATGGGGCATTTAAAATCAGAACAGATTTACTAAGTAGTAAAATTGGTAAAACAGACGATTGGTTGATTGCTGTAAATTTATACACAAGCATCCCAAAAAAAATCAATCCGTTGGAAATACTTCCCATTAAAATTCCACTTTTTCTATTTGCAGATATTGGAACATATGCTCAATCATGGCAAAAAAATCCACCAACGGAAAAGATATTATTCAACGCTGGGATTCAATTTTCTTTATTCAAAGAAATCGTAAATGTATATTTACCATTGATGTACAGCAAGTCGTTTAAAGATTATATCAATTCAACGATTACAGAAAAGAAATTTTTAAAAACCATTTCATTTAGCATTGACATACAGAAAATTTCGTTGAAAACATTTTCATCATTCCCTCAAATTCCTTTTTAAATTGAACATTCAATATCTAACATATCAGGAAATTGATTTTACAAAATGGGATTTTTGTATCGCACAATCAGCGAATAAATTGATTTATGTGGAATCTAATTATTTAAACAAAATCGCTACCAATTGGGATGCCATTGTTTTAAATGATTATGATGCGGTGATGCCATTGATTTGGCGAAAAAAAATGGGGATTCGATATTTATATCAACCTGCGTTTTTACAACAAGCTGGAATTTATAGCAAATACAATTTAACGGAAGAAATTACAGAGGCGTTTATTTCACTGGCTTCTACGCATTTTAAATTTGCAGAAATTTCCATCAACTATGCAAACAAACCATCTGACGAAATTGGTTTTTATCAAAAAAGAATCAACTCCAATTACTTGATTGATCTTAATAGAAATTATGAAGCAATAACATCTAGCAAGTATCTTAAAGAAAGAATTGTACGCGCTTCGAAATTCAATTTACAATATGTAATATCTACCGACGTTACAAAATGCATTAAAACCTATAAAAAGTTATACGGAGAAAGACTATCAACGCTTGAGAAAAATGACTATAAAAATTTTGAACAGCTTTGTGTTGATTTACAAAAAGAAAATCGTGTTGTCATCAGAGAAGTTTACAACCAAGAAGG
>CANFUJ010000008.1 GCA_947450165.1 Chitinophagaceae bacterium | reverse complement strand
TCAAATCTTAGAACACCTGAAAAACAGTTTCCATCTTCTTCATCAAAATCGGGTTTGCTGATTCTCCAGCATTCAGATTCTTCTATATTAAACACAAAAACCTCTTTCAGTGATTTAACTTCTTTAATGGCTTTTCTTACTTTCTTGATATCGGTATTCCAACTTCTGTTTCTGGTTACCTCTATTATCATTTCTGGTTGATTCCATGAATTTTCTCTTTTTTTTATTGAAACATCTGGGATAATATAACCTTCTTTGAAGTCCTCATTTCTTAAAATCACTTCAGGAGCAACTTTAAATTCGTATTGTAATCCTCTGCTTTGTAAATGTTTTCGAATATGAAAAATAAAATCTGAAATTACTTCCTGATGAAGAGGGATGTTGTATCCTGATATCTGGCTCATATATTTAATGATTAATTTGCTAAATATAGTGTCAATTTATATGCCAATTAATTTAGTTGTTTAAACATTCAAAATTGACATAATTTCTCGCAAAAAGTCCCAACGCGGATATACTTTTTTTTAAACAAAAACAGGTGCATCCATTAAGATACACCTGTTTAGTATAATGTGATAAAACTAGAATTAATTCTTAATAATTCGCTTAGTGAATTTATTTGTTGCAGTTGATACTTCTATTGTGTATGTTGACTTAGGTAATCCTGCTAAATTGTTTATTAGGATAGTATTGTTTCCTTTAGTTAACGTAACATGAAATTGACTGATCACTCGCCCATCGATTGCTACCAGCTTCACATGTCCAATCTCTTGTATTTGGCTTACAACATCTATATTAATATTTGATACAAATGGATTTGGATAAGTATTTATTGTAGACCCAGCATTGATTATTTTAAGCGCTACAACATTAGAATATTTAAATGTTCCATCATTATCTACCATTCTAAGACGATAGAAAATTTTTGATGAACTTGTTTTTAATAAATCATTGTAAGCATAATCTTGGCTTGTTGTAGGAGAACCAATTGCGTTTACTGTTCCTCTTTTCGTGAAATTAATTGAATTTTCACTTCTCTCAATTTCATAGTGGTTTGCATTAATTTCAGATTGGGAATTCCAAGTTAATAAAGCAGACTCATTATTTGCTAAGCTGGCTTTGAAATAAGTCAGTGTGACTGGAGTTGTTCCAGCTGCCTGTATAATCAATCTTACAAATGCTGTACTGCAATCATTATTAGCATCACATAAATTATAGTAGAAAGTATCACTTTCATTAAACCCAAGATCAGAAGTATAAACATATGACCCATCCGCATTAAATGTAATTGTGCCATGTGAAGGGCCGCTTAATAAGCTCCATACGTTTCCGCCGTCCAAGCTTAAAGTATCATTTCCTGATACATTTCCATTAAATGGGATATTTTCATCAGGAGTACCTAAATCATTAACAGCAACTGGCAGATGATTAATTGTTAGATTAAGTATAGCTATTGAATCACATCTTGTCGCATTAATACCAGTCCAAGTGTATACACCAGAACTTGTGTAAGTATTTCCATTCCAAGTGTATGAGGAAATTGAAGTTGCCGTATTTGATGATTGTGAGCTTGTATTAATCGTTAAATGAAGTGTGTCTGTTATTTCGCAACCATAGCTATTAAGGTTGTTATAGATGTATATGTAAGTACCAGTTGAATTATACAAAACACCATTCCACATGTAGTTATTGCATGCTGTAACTGTATAACTATTGTGGGTGCCATAATTTATGGTAAGATGAAGTGTATCAACTGATGCAACATTATTAGTATTGAAATAGCTGTACGTGTAAACACCAGATGTTGTGTAAGTATTTCCGTGCCATATGTAAGAGTCACATGAAACAGCTGTTTCTGAATTGTTTGTTTGATAATTAACATCTAAAATCGCAGTTGCATCATTTGTAAATTGATCTCCTACAACAGATTGTCCGTACAATCTGGCTGTATTAATTACCACAGATGGAATAGCACCAACTTTCACTTTAAATTTAACCGAAAAATTTCCAGCAGAACCGATAGGTAACTCGCCACCACTAGAAGCGTTTGCACCTATACCTAAGTTGAATTTTACATACTTTTTTGAACCATTTACGCCATAGAATGCTTGATCAGTATCTGCTGCATCAGTTTTGATTCCGCTGATATTTCCTGGTGATGTTAGGATCTCCAAAGAATTAGGCACATAAGTTACATTATCAGGTAATGTATCTACAACGTATGTATTGTAAGAAGAACCAGCACCTTGATTTGTACCGGAAAGTGTGTAAGTTAGTACTTCATTTGCATCAACATATCCACTAGCATTAGCATCTGTAACTAGTTTAGTAAGTGTTATTGTGGGTTCTTTTACCCTTATGTAGAATGTAAAAATACTTGGGAAATATTGGTCAGCTTCCGTTCCAAATTTAATATTTACAGAAGTTGCGTTTGGTTGAATGTTATACCCAGTTCCAATGTTTACTTCATCAATATCAATTCCCATTTGGTTGCTGTAATTTGGATTTTTTGTAGTTACAAAGCTTCCATTTTTTGAAATACTACCATTCCAAAAATTTGTAGCAGGATTTGCTGAATTACTTACTGTTATTCCATTTACCTGGATATAGTCTCCCAAAGGATTTCCAGATGTTGCAGCTAAATTAGCATCACCTTCCCAAGATACTGATCCCATAACTGCTTCATCAGAAGTTAATGGTGTACTTGGAATATTCAACCCTGTTAAAGTTAGGTTTAATGAACTCACTGAACTGCTATTAAAGACTTCCGCAAAGCCATCATACATTCTAATGCTATTATACGGTAAACTCAAATTTTCATATGCTATTGCAATTGCCCATGCTCCATATTGTCCACCGGTACTTGATCCAGGAGACAATGGTAAGTCAGCAACAGTATAAGTTCCAGTACCATTTGAATTCACAAATGAAGTAATGTCAATGAATGACTCGTAAATGGTGCTTGCGTTTTGAACAAGTCCATAAATGTCGCTTTTAGTAATGACATTAGCACTAGATGTAGTTAGTAATGAATATGTTCCATTGCCTTTGCGTATTTTAATTTTACGTAAAGTATCTGGTGCACCTGTTACTACAGAATTGTTGATTCTTCCACCCCAATATAATCTCGCAAATTTGATGGTGTTTTGTCCGGTAGGTAATATTAAATCTGCTGAAGAAGAATTACTGGTTCCTGTTATATTGTCAATATCGAGGAATTGCATATTGGAACCATTGTTACCATATTGGCTAAATCCTAAACCTCCTTGACCATTGGAAGCATTACTTGTTTCGTTCATTTTGGTCAAGTCAATGGTACCATTTCTTCCAGAGGTTTTTATTGCCATTGATGTATTTCCCAATAAAGTTGTTGCTCCTTTTAAATTAGCGGAATACGCTAATCCAAAAGCCCTAACAGAAGTTTGGCCGATGGCTGAAACACTGATGAATGAGATTAATAAAAAAATAAATTGGATTTTATTAGTCATTCTTTTTGAATTTTTTGAAAAGCTTAGTTTCATATTGTGATGTTTGTTTTGTTTATTACTTGCAATTTTATTTACTTTTTCTAATAAATCTGTAATAAGTCCGTCCCTAGGACATTGCCTAATTTATGTGAAGAAATTCAGTAGATGATGGATTAGTAGAATAGGATAGAAAGTTATAACCAAAAAATAATTTTCGATTACTCAAAAATTATTTAAGAAGACAAAATTAACATTATTCTTTCTTTTTGCAAGTTTTTTCAATTTTATTTTTAAATTATTTTAATGCTAAAAAAAATCATACGATTAAAATAAATCTTTCTCTGTTTATTTACAATTATTAATATCTACCAAATTCTCCAAAAGTATGAAATCCGTAATCATCTCAAAAAAATACGATCCTCAAGCTGGGGATTTTGAGGCTTAATAACTTCAAATACATAAATAAAGTTTTTATCAGGAGACAGCCAATAGCTTTAATAACATTAAATATCAGGTTATACTTTTTTCCTAAATAACATTATTCAATAGTATTAATTGGTTCTTCTTTTAAATATCCAAGTGAAATTAAAAACTTGTCTGTTTCTATTATGGTTTTCTTGAAATATTCAAAATTTTTATGATTAAAAAAACCATGCCCTTGTCCATCATACAATCGCAATTCACATCTACTGCTTACTTTTTCCATTACTTTTTTATAATATTCAGCAGTTTCAACCGGAATATGTTTATCAATGGTTCCAAGGAAAATAATTGTTGGTGGTGCTCCTTTTTTAATGTTGTGAAGCGGGGAAAAAAATCTATATGCTTCGCCAATTTTTTCATACCCATAACCACCTGGGCCATTATCAATTACCGGGTTAAAAAGAACTAATGCATTGGGAATACAACTTATTGACTTGTCATCGTTTTTTTCAGAATATGCATCTATTAACGCAGAAGCTGCAGCGAGTTGACCACCAGATGAGCCACCAGAAGCAATAATTTTTGATGTGTCAACTCTATACTTAGCAGCATTTTTTCGAATAAATCTAATTGCAGTTTTTGCATCCTTTAGCGATTCAAAAGGTGTGGTATTGTTTTTGTTCTTTGTTCGATAATCTACCAAAAAACAAATCATGCCTCTTTGTGAAAAATACATTGCATGATTTATAAATTGAGTTTTATCACCGCTACTCCACCCTCCACCAAAGAAGAAAACCATTGAAGGATATATTTTGGATGTATCCAAAAATTTAGGTGAATAGACTTGCATGTATAATTTAGTGGTATCAATTTGCTTGTATAGTATTTGTTCTTGTGCAGCACAAATTGAAAAGCAAAAAATAAAACCAATGATTAATACAATGTTTATTTTCATTTCCTTTTATTTCTTTTTAGTTGAAAAAATTAGTCATTAAAAGTGGAATTAATTCAATGAGCATTGTTAGAATTTAATCATTAAAACAATTCTATTGTTTTAAAAAAAATTGCATTTTATTTTCACTTGGTTATTAAAATGATCTTTTGAAGAGGAAACATTAATCTAATACCTTACTCAATTTTCTAATCACTTACACCGCATACGCTTGCCCCCATTGATGCAAGGATTTGATACTGGGTAATAATTTATCTCCTTTTTTTGTGAGCGCATATTCAACAGTAGGAGGAACGGTTGCAAAAACCTCTCGTGTAATAATTCCATTGGCTTCCAAATTTTTCAATTCTTTCACCAACATCCTGGTATTTATTCCCTCAATGGTTCTTTCGATTTCTTTGAAACGCATCTTGCCTTTCGATAAATTATAAATGATAGGCATTGCCCACTTACCTCCGATTACATCCAAAACTTCTTTTAATGTGCATACTTTTTGAGATTTATTTATTTTTTCTTTTACCATATATTGTTGATTTTATTCAATGCTTTACCTTAGGTTACTACTGTACAATGATGTAACTACTTTCAAAAGTAAAGTATTAAGCATAAGTTTGCAACTTAACTTTTAAAAACAAAGAAAATGAAACTTTTAGAATCAATAAAAATTGGTGATGCAATGTTAAGTAATCGTATGGCCATGGCTCCAATGACAAGATCCAGAGCAAATATGGATGGTGTAGTTGGTGATTCCACCATTTTATATTATACACAAAGAGCCAGTGCAGGACTTATCATCAGCGAGGCCATCAACATCAGCAAACAAGCTATTGGTAGCCCACTAACCCCAGGACTTTACACACAAGAACAAATAAACGCCTGGAAGAAAGTAACTCAAGCTGTTCACGAAAAAGGAGGTACCATCTATGCACAGCTTTGGCATACAGGTCGTGTGGGGCATTCATTAGTAAAAAATGGAGCGTTGCCCGTTGCACCTTCTGCAATAGGCATTCTAGGTCAACAACATTTCACTATGGAAGGCATGAAAGATTATGAAACGCCTAGCGCTTTGACCATTGATGAAATAAAACAGATAATACAAGACTTTAAACAAGCTGCCATCAATGCCATCGAAGCCGGATTTGACGGAGTAGAACTTCACGCGGCATTTGGTTATTTACCGAATCAGTTTTTAGCAGACAGTTCCAACCATCGTGATGATGTGTATGGTGGAAGTATAGAAAACAGAAATCGTTTTGTGTTGGAAGTTATGAATGAAATTGTTGCGGCTATTGGTGAAAACAAAGCTGCTATTCGTTTGTCGCCTACAAGCACATACAATAATATGTCGCATCTGCAACCCATTGAACAGTTTACATCCCTTATAGAGCATTTGAATAAGTTACCTTTATCTTATTTGCACCTAATGAAAGTGCCATTTCCTGCTGATAAATTTCCTCAATACCATGCAGATACAATTGACACTTTTGGAAAAATATCAAAGCATCCTGTGATTGCAAATTGTGGCTACACCCGCGAAACTGGAGAAGCAGAGTTGCAAAAAGGAATTGCAAAAATGATTTCTTATGGCACCCTATTTTTGGCCAACCCAGATTTACCAAAGCGATTTGAACTCAATGCAGCATTGAATCAAGCTGACAGAGCTACAATGTATGGAGGCAAAGATCAAGGATATATTGATTACCCATTTTTAAACAACTAAATAACAATAAATATGCAATCAGAAAAAACAAAAAAAATCATCTATTGGGTACTAACAAGTTTAGTAGCTTTTATTTTCGTTGGTAGTGCTGTTGGCAAATTTACGGCAAATGAGGAAGCGCTTAAAATGGCATCGAGCTTTGGAATAGATGCAACAACAAATACCTTTCTCGGTATTGTTGAAATTGTTTGCCTACTTCTTTTTGTCATTCCAAGAACTGGAATTTTAGGAACATTACTTTTAACTGCTTATATGGGTGGTGCTATCGCAACTCATTTGGAACATGGCATATCCATCGTAGCGCCTTGCATCATTCAATCATTTTTATTCGCAGTTGCATTTTATCGTTTCCCAGATCTACGAACTAAATTATTAAATTCAAAATCATGAACAGAATACTTGTAATACTCACCATCGATACGGATAACCTTCCAAATAATTTTCCAGAGATACTACAACATGAAAGAGAGGTGGTAGCTCAATGGAAAAAGGAAGGCATATTAGAACAATTATTTTTAAGACCAACTAAAAATGGCGCTATTCTTATTCTTAAGGACATTGATGAAGCTAAAGCAAATGATTTGATTAAGACACTACCCTTTTACGCCCTAAAAAAATCAATTGAGATTTTTCCTTTGATAAAAGATACAGAGATATAATTTTATCTTTTTTAATGCTTTGTTTGTTGACATTTTTTTATAAAATATAAACAACTGTATTTTTTGAAATACACCAATATTTGATATCTCTTGGAAATAGTAACTACAAATAAAAACCATCAATTTTCATTGATGGTTTTTATTATTTTATGGGATAATATTATTATTGTCTGTTTGAAAAATGAAAATATTCTCACATAGTAATTCTTTTTGATAATTCATGAACAATTACTATTATTGATTTCCCAAAGCGTTAAACTCCCAAAAATTCTATCATAAAGTATATGACTATACGAAGAGATAAAATAACTGAAAATGAAAAAGAATTCATCATTAGGTATTTCTTTTCAGGCATTTTTTGGTCTAGTCAATATTGCGATTACGACTCTATTCTCGAGGGTTTTTTAAATGAAAACGAGCTTAGTTTTGATACTAATTTAGATACCCTCCCATTATCATTATTATCCGACTTTTACATCAAACTAAATCGTTCACTACCATCCGAAGTTTGTTATTTAATAAATGATTCCGGAGAAAAAATTACTCAGCCAATTTTCGAATCGATACAACGCTGCTCAGTTCAATTTGAATTGTATCTTGCTAAAACCTTTTGGTTTGAAACGGAAATCATAGACTCAAACGGTTTATTATTAACCAAATTACATAGTAATGAAACATTCGGATATAATAGCGATAATTATGATGGGGGTGATTGGGTGGATAACACAATTCAGGTTGGAGAAAATGAGGATGGTTTTTTGATAAAACATAATCAATATAGTTTTGCTTCAAAATATGGTTGCGAAGAACAGACTTACCAAATAAAACAATACAATCCTTCTGTATCAACAAATAGAAATGATACAAATCAATCCTCATTTCAAGTCACAAGGGAGTTAAAGGACATGCCCGATTTCACTTTAAATGATGTTACTTTCCCAGATTTTTTATCCAATCAAATGGAAATAGACTTCATCACTAAAATCAGAAAAAATCCTTTCTTATTTAAAGATCAGGTAATCGCAATATTGACCAAAGAAAATATAGCGTTTGAAAATTGTTTTGTCAGATCGGGATACTATGAAATTAAAAATTGGTACTTAGTAAATGGAGAGCGATTCTCTGGAGGCCTGTCTAATTATACACTAGACAATCTGTCAATTTATCCATACTTGCCATTTAAGTTAAAAGTTGATTTGGACGTGTTGTTGGCACTTTTCATCAGATGCATGTATACAACGGATCTTGAAAAAAAAGGCATCGTGCCTCCACTCAATTTGCAGGAATTAAAAAATAGAATAGATCAATCAGACAGTCAGGTCTATGAATCTAGAAATTATTTTCCTATAATTTTGGATGAATCATTCACTGAAGAACAATTAATAGGCAGTTACACCAGTGAAATAGTACCGTTTATAAATAACAATCTGAGTAGAAAACGGGAGTTGTTTTTCTTATTTCCAGAAATCATTTATTTCGCACCGGATTCAGTTAGAGAAAACGATGAAATTGCTTTAGAAGCTGTACATCAAAATGGAATGGCTTTAAGACATTTGTCCGAAAATTTCAAAAACAATAAACAGATTGTTTTAACAGCAGTGAAACAAAACGGACTGTCAATAAAATATGCATCCAACTTACTAAAAAACAATAAACAGATTGTTTTATCAGCAGTGAGACAAAACGCACTGTCAATAGAATATGCATCCGACTTTCTGAAAAACAACAGAGAGATTGTTATTTCGGCCATAAAACAATCTGCAATAGCTTTGAAATACGCATCCAACAATTATAAAAACGATAGGAAGATTGCACGTATGGCGGTTAATCAAAACCCCAATTTATTAGCAGATTTACCTGCCGAAATGAAGAATGACAAAATGGTTGTATTAACTGCAGTTAAGCAAGATGGATTAGCTTTGAAATATGCATCCAATGAATTAAAAAATGATCGTAAAGTAGTATTAACAGCCATAAAACAAAATGGGCTTGCGCTTGCTTATGCATCAGATTCATTCAAATCCGATAGAGAATTTGTTTCATCTGTGGTTAGAAAAAACGGACTTGCACTTGAATTTGCGTCTGATTCTTTAAAAAATGACAAGCAGTTAGTTATGACCGCAATCAAACAATCTGGATGCGCCCTTGAGTATGCATCCTCTGAATTAAAACATGATAAAAGTATTGCACTGGCTGCAATAAAGAACGATTGGCGATCATTTGAATTTGTACCTAAAGAATTGAGAAGCGACCAAGAAATTATAAAAGCTTACAGTAAAACAGGAAGACTAAGTAACTATATATCCAACATTATAAGAAACAACAGCTATGCTGTTTTTCTATTTGTAAAAAAACAGGCAATGAATTTGGAATTTGCTTCTGATGAACTGAAAGACAATAAAAAAATAGTGATGGAAGCCATAAAACAAAATGGCACAACACTTTATTTTGCATCTGACAGTTTAAAAAACAACCCACAAGTTGTCTTGAAAGCTGTTAAGCAAAACGGAATGGCACTTCAATATGCTTCTGAAAAAATGAGAAACAACAAGAAAATCGTTTTAGCTGCGATTCAGAATGCCCATGAATCGTTTGAATTTGCGTCAGATAATTTAAAAGAAGATTTTGATGTATTGAATGAATTAATGTTTTAATCATGTCCCAAAAAGATAATTTTTGGGGGCTCGATGAAGATTTGCTATTTTAAAGTTTTGTGAAAATTACTTTTTGGTGTCTTTAGAAAAATGCTTCAAAAGTATCTTATCATATTCTGCTTCTTTTCCATCTCGTCGATAATATATCCGATGATTTTTAAACATCATTTTTTCAGGATTGTTTTTATAAATAAAACAAAACATTTACAATTTTTTACAAAGCATCAGATCCACTTACAACCTCAATATTTATGGTATTGAAATTCATTGAATATTTATACATTAAAAATGGTATTTTTTTTGTGTTTATTACAGTTTGAGAATATGCAAAGTTTATTGACCAATAATTATTTGAATCTATATTTATTGTATAATTATCTAAGCTATAGCTTATTTTTCTCTTTTGACATGTTTTGATTACGCTATCTAAATTATTAACTTCTTGCATTTTGACATTTCTATTGAATTCATCGATTCTTTCAGTTAAAAATTCTTTGATCATGTTTGAATTTTGCGAAAAAACAAAATTTCTAAACATTAGTAGTGCCGTAATTAACATTATTTTTTTCATGATAGTATGAATTTAAGATGACTGGAATTTATTTTTTTTATTAAAGTCTTAATGTGATTTAAATAAATAATTCTTTATTTACTTTTTTGATATTGATGTTAGAAATGGCAAAATCTCTTTCCTAAAATATCATCATTTCAAGGAAAATATTTTCCATCTTTACATTCAAAAAAATAACTTCAGATGTTAATGCTCTAATTTAGTTGAGTACTTACCAACAGTTATGCCTTCAATTTTATTGATATCATTTTTATCCGTCCAAATACTAACTAAATAAGTTGAGGATTTGGTATCCATTATATAAGAAATATTCAAAGGGCTATCAAAGAATGGAGAATTAACCGTTTCATGATAATTCCAGTATGAACCTACAACCTCAATAGATTTCATGAACTTACTATACATCTTAATGATTTTTGAAGGATCTTCAGTTTCAACATATGTAGAAGGTTGAAATATATCCGACATATCTATTGTATCAAGCGTAATAAAAACTTTACCTGTTTTAAAATCAGACTTTTGAAGTTGATTTTTAAAAAGTTTGAGTGCACGATCTTCGTGTTGAAAAGGTTGTGATTTTACTTCAATAGCCGATAATAAAATTAGTGTGAGCAGGATCTTTGTCATAGTTTTTAGTTTTAATTGTTAGTGAATCATTATAAAAAATCTATTCCAAGTAGTTAAGACCTTATTTCAAATAATATATTATCTTTTAAAATCCATCACCGTATTCACTCGATAAATTGATTTGTGTGGTTGGATTGAAACACCCAATTTTAAATAATTAGGTGAAAAACATGCTTCCCTATGCCCAGGTGGGTTAACTCCTTTATCAACTAGTAAGTCCATTAGTATTGTAAATGCATCAAAACTGCCATATTCACAACACTCCGCAAAAAAATCATCCTTACAATCCGTTATCTTCCTATCGTGTCCTAAATAACCTTTAATCCCAGATTGAATCGCATGACACCTTGCACTCACAAAAGCTAAAGAATCGGGTAATAATGGAGTGTTATTGGGCGTTAATTTTTTTACGTCAGAAATCAGGGTATAATAATTAGGACATTTCCAAACGTTCGCTATATCAGGCTTAAGTAAAATGGTTTTAAGAAACAATTGTGGATCTAACCTGATCATATTTAAAACCCAAATGACTTTTTTTTCTTCTTCATTTAAGTAATTTATCCCATCCACGGTTCTACATGATTTGAATTTCTTATCATTCCATTTAACTGAAAATTTTGCAAGTGGATTTATTAAAGAATCATCTTTAATTATTTTGTCTAGCCTGATATTATTTTTACTCATGTTTGATAAAGAGAAAGAATCATTACAGATAAAAAGTGAGGAGATAAAAAGAATGGAAATGTAGTTTTTCATAAAAAATAAATTTAAATGAATGAATAAATGTCAACAGAATCAAAAAAGAAGTATTAGATTCCTCTTTCAATAAAACTAAAATGTCTATTTCAAAAAAATGAAAATGCGGTGTTAAATATGCTAAAAAAGAAATGTTAATTAAAAAATCGAAATCCAGATTTTAATTTAAAAAAGGACATGAAGCTATTAAAAAAAAAGAATAAAAATTTGATATTGAATTTCATAAAGCTTAACCCCAAAAAAAAATGAAAATTCGGCAACTTTTTATATTAAAAAATTCAAATAAATATCTCTGAAAAAACGTACAAACATGTTTTAAAATCTGTCTTTTTGAAACAAATCTCAAACTTTGCTTATCCAATTTTTACAGAAGTCATGGTTAGTGAACCTCCAATATGTTTGTCATTGAAAAACATAATTGGATCATTTTTATCTTGTAAACCCAAGGTATAAAGTAAAGGCAAATAATGCTCTGGTGTTGGAATCGCTAATGTGGCTTCTTTTCCCAATTGATGATAATGTATTAAGGGTTGATGATCTTTATTTAAAATTAATTCTTTAAATGTTTGATTCATTTTCAACGCCCAGTCGTATCCGTAAGGCGACCCATTTAATTTCGTCCAATCAATCATGCCTAAGTTATGTACCATGTTTCCGCTACCAATAATCAATATCCCTTTGGAACGTAAATGGTATAATTCTTTGGCTAATGCATAATGAAATTCAGGTCCTTTGGTATAATCAATACTTAATTGCAAAATAGGTATATCTGCTTTGGGATACATGTGTCTGACAACCGTCCATGTACCATGATCCAAACCCCATTCATGATCAAGTGCAACAGAAGTTGAATGAATCATAGATGCCATTTCATTGGCCAATATAGAATGGCCAGGAGCTGGATATTGTACTTGAAATAATGCCTCAGGAAAACCGCCAAAATCATGGATGGTTTTTGGAAAATCCATTGCCGTAATACTTGTGCCTTTGGTAAACCAATGTGCCGAAACAACCAACACGGCTTTTGGCTTTGGAATTTCTTGCGCTAATTCAGACCATTTGTTACTAAATTCATTATCCTCAATTCCATTCATCGGAGAGCCGTGGCCTACAAATAAGACAGGCATTAAGTTGTTGAGCAAAGGCAAACTATCCGTATATTTTTTAAATGCACTTAAAGTATTAATTCCACTCATAATAAATATGGGTTTAATGATTTTCTTTATAAATTGACCTCTACTAATCATTTAAATATTTTTCGGGAAGTAAGGCTTTGCTTTTATGATGAATAAAGCTTAAAACATGACCGTAAATGCAATTAAGAATGTAATTATAAAAACCACAATCAATGCTGCCATAAATATATACTCTGCTAATTTTTCATAACGATTTTTAGACAATTCAACACTTGTTCGAATGGATAAAAAAGATAAGATACTACTCAGTACCAAAACAAAGCAGGCTAATCCTGTAAATTCGTCTATTAAAGTATGTTCGTTAAACTTGGTTATTTTTAATGAAGTAAGCACGACAAGACAAAATCCCAACAAATTAGAAGATGAATTTAAAATATGCTGAGCGCTATTTTTTTGCATGTATTTTTATTTAACCCGAGTTTCTGTGATTAGATTAATCAAAAATTTTTGTTTCTTTTTTAGTTTACTTGATATTCTTCAATTACAATCTTCTTCTGTTTCATCATTACTTCCCATGCTTTTGGCTTACTCATTAATTCACCCATATTTTTAGGTATCACTTGCCAACGTAATCCAAACTTATCAATGCACCAGCCACATTGAACCTCTTTTCCTTCTTTTATAAAATAGTTCCAATATTTGTCAATTTCACGTTGGTCATCACAATTAATGGTAAATGCCAATGCATCATTAAAAAGATGATGTGTTTTTTCAGTACTCATTAAAGAATAGGTTTGTCCAAAAATTTTCACTTGACACATTTCAGTATTGCCACTAGGTGTTTGTCCTAAAGGCATAATTTGTCCTGATTCAAAATCATTTTCGAAAATCTGATTATAATAATCTAATACTTTTGAGATATTGCCAAATTCAGTGTTAAACCAAAGACTGGGAATGATTTTATTTTGGCTCATAAATTTTATTTTAAAATTAAACTTCCTTTTTCATTTGAACATAATATTCAAATTTATTCTGCATTTAGTCTGCCCACAAATTCAACAAATGCTTTCATTTGATTACATATTATTTTTCAAAAATTCTTATAAAAAAATGAATAACAGAATATAGTTTCTGGTTAATTTATAAAGCTAGGTATATAAGTAAATAAAGCAAATTATTTTATTAGAATTTCTTAGGTTGTAACATTATTTCTTTTTCTATTTTTCTTTTAAATCAAACAGGATAAACCATTGCAAGTTTAAATAAAATCTACACACGCCAAATCATAAACATCTCCATTGTTAATCATTATTAATCATCCCAGATCTCATTATTTTCATTGCATTAAATAACAATTAAAAACTTAACCATGGGGAATTTAATTTATACCATTGCGGTGATTTTAGTTATCATTTGGGCAATAGGATTTTTAGGCTACCATCTTGGCGGGCTAATTCACATCTTGCTTGTATTGGCTGTTATATCAGTTCTTTTTAGAATAATAAAAGGGTCTGCAAAAAATTAAATAGAAAATTTTAAATCAATCATTTTAAATTAAACAACATCATGATGAAAAAATATTTTACAATCAACAAACAATCAATCTTTTTAATTTTAGCCATTTTAATGACTTCAATTACATCTGGGCAAACTACAAGAACAGACAGGCGTATATTAAAGGATTCAAAAAAAGCAAAAAATGAATTTATAAAAACAGATCCATCAATAAAAAAATGGTTTGACAATGCTTACGGCTATGTAATTTTTCCAAATGTTGGCAAAGCTGGTTTAGGTATTGGTGGTGCATTTGGAAACGGCATTGTTTATATCAATAACACCCCTATAGGAAGGGCACATTTATCTCAAGTAAGTGTTGGCTTTCAAGCTGGAGCTCAAGGTTATAGGGAAGTGATATTTTTTGAAAACAAATCCAATATAGATGATTTCAAAGAAAATAAACTACAGTTATCGGCACAAGTTTCAGCTGTCTTGGTTGTATTAGGCGCTGCTGCAAATATTAATTATTCAAATGGAATTCTAATTTTTACACAGCCCAAAGGCGGCTTGATGTATGAAATTTCTGTTGGTGGCCAGTCATTCAATTACGAGAAATTTTAAAAAAGAAAACCTCAACTTTTTGTTGAGGTTTTTAATATTAAACTTGATAATGCTAATTTAAAAAGCGTTTTCTTCCGAATCATCTACAACCACATCGTCGTTATCTGAGCCTCCATCATCATCACCTTCGTTCATAAATCCATCACTTAACGCATCAGGCTGAAGGTCATATTTCTCTTCCATTTCTGCTAATCTTGAATCTATAATGCCTTTGGTACCGTATTGTGATGGACCAATTCCTTCTATGCGAATACAAGCTGGATATTCAATTTTATTGCTTTCTTCTTTATCTACGTTAATCAACTCAAGCATAAACTTCCAACTTTTCACAAAATCATATTCGTAAATAAATTTTTGATTGGGATCTGCAATTTGACTACCAATTAATACCTCTTGCATCAAAATTGGTTCAACCTTGTATGCTTTATCGTATTTTTCTAATGTAATTTCTTTTCCGTATTGCCATAAATCATTGCTCTTGTAAAAAGTAGCGGCATGTTTTTGATCAAATTCATAGGCCTTTAAAATAGCCAAATGCAAATCGTAAAATGATTGTTGATGTTTGATTACAATGTCTCTGTAAACAACTTCATCTTCTTCCCAATAAACCCTAAATTTTAATATTGCCATAATCAAAAATAAGGAAAAGTTGTAAACAATAACTCAAAGAAAACAATCATTTAATTCAACCCTGAATTTTCAAAATAAAAAGGTTTATCTAATAAAAAAGCCATCTCAAATTTTAGCTAAATTTTACACCAATACTTATACTAACCCACGGTTTAAACCGTGGGCTATGAAAACAAATTATTACACCCAACCGTTTCTTCGGTTTGCGTATTTTAAAAAAATAAAAAAACTGGGAAACATCAACAAATGGTTGAAACCATTACGAGACAAACATTACAATAACCCACGGTTTAAACCGTGGGCTATGAAAACAAATTATTCAAAATAACCGTTTCAACGGTTTGCGTATTTTAAAAAATGACTAATCACTACATTTTTCAATTGGTATTGAAAAATTCAACCATAAAAAAAGCCATCTCAAAAATGAAATGGCTTTTTTGTCAATTAATAAAAAATTATTTTGTTTCTGTTGTTAATCCAGCTTTTAAGTATTCACTATTTAAGCGTGCAATGTTAGAAACTGAAATCCCTTTTGGACATTCAGCCTCACATGCGTAGGTGTTGGTACAATTTCCAAAACCTTCTTTATCCATTTGAGCAACCATATTTAAAACCCTTGATTCTCTTTCTGGACCGCCCTGTGGCAATAATGCCAACTGAGAAACTTTTGCACCTACAAACAACATCGCACTACCATTTTTACATGTTGCAACGCATGCACCGCAACCGATGCAAGCTGCTGCCATAAAAGCATCATCCGCATCTTTTTTATCAATTGGAATCGCATTTGCATCAACAGCATTACCTGTGTTTACACTTATATATCCACCTGCTTGAATAATTCTATCAAAAGCTGAACGATTTACTACTAAATCTTTCAAAACGGGGAAAGCTTTACTGCGCCAAGGTTCTACCGTAATGGTATCGCCATCTTTAAACGCACGCATGTGCAATTGACAAGTAGTATTTTGTTGCCAAGGACCGTGCGCTTGTCCATTGATGTACATGCTACACATTCCGCAAATTCCTTCACGGCAATCATGATCAAATGCAATTGGCTCTTTTCCTTCTACAATAAGTTGTTCGTTCAATACATCAAACATTTCCAAAAAGCTCATTTCGGAAGAAATGTCTTTTACTTGATATGTTTCTAATTTACCTTGTTCCTTACTGTTTTTTTGACGCCAAACCTTTAAGGTAAGATTCATGTGATAATGTTCCATACGTTATATTTTAATGATTGTCTATTTTATATAACAACAACCAATCGTTTATCAATGATTATTTATAACTTCTTTGTGTTGGTTTTACAATTTCAAAATTCAATGCTTCTTTATGCAATTCCCAGCTGCTTTCTCCTTTATTTTCCCAAGCAGCTACGTATGCATAGTTTTCATCGTCTCTTTTTGCTTCGCCATCTTCAGTTTGGCTTTCTTCTCTAAAGTGACCGCCACAACTTTCATTTCTATTTAAAGCATCTAAGCACATCAATTCTCCCAATTCTATCAAATCCGCTACCCTACCTGCTTTATCTAATTCCAAATTAAAAGCATTCACTTCGCCAGGAATTCTCACATCGCTCCAAAATTCTTTTTTCAATGCGCGAACTTCTTCAATGGCTTGTTTCAATCCTTGTTCATTACGCGCCATGCCACATTTATCCCAAATGATTTTACCCAATCTTTTGTGGAAACTTTCTACCGTTTGCGTTCCTTTGATATTCATTAATGTATTCAAACGATCGGTAACAGCTTGTTTGGTTTCTGCAAATGCAGGATGATCGGTTGATATAGATGTGGTGTGAATTTCATCAGCCAAATAATTACCTAAAGTATAAGGGATAACAAAGTACCCATCTGCTAATCCTTGCATTAATGCAGAAGCACCCAAACGATTCGCACCATGATCACTAAAGTTTGCTTCGCCTAACGCGTACAAACCTTTTACTGTAGTTTGTAATTCATAATCTACCCATAATCCACCCATGGTGTAATGCACCGCAGGATATATACGCATTGGAGTTTCGTATGGATTTTCACCGGTAATTTTTTCGTACATCTCAAATAAGTTGCCATATTTTTCTTCTACAACCTTCTTACCTAATGCAACAATTTCTTCGTGGCTAATGTTGTCGTTACCTGCTTTTCCTGCTTCTATTTTACCATAACGAATGATGGCATCTTTATAATCTAAATAAACGGCCATTTTTGTAGTTCCTACACCATAACCTTCATCACATCTTTCTTTTGCAGCTCTTGACGCAACGTCACGTGGTACAAGGTTTCCGAATGCTGGATATCTTCTTTCTAAATAATAATCTCTTTCATTTTCTGGAATATCTTTTGGATTTCTGTTATCACCTTTTTTCAAAGGCACCCAGATTCTTCCATCATTTCTTAAACTTTCACTCATCAAGGTTAATTTACTTTGATGGTCGCCACTAACGGGAATGCATGTAGGATGAATTTGTGTAAAGCAAGGATTTCCAAAAAATGCACCTTTTTTATGGGCTTTCCATGCAGCGGTAACATTGCTTCCCATTGCATTTGTACTTAAATAAAACACGTTACCATATCCACCAGAACATAACAATACCGCATGTCCGAAATGACTTTCCAATTCTCCGCTCACTAAATCTCTTGCGATAATTCCTCTTGCTTTATCATCTATTTTAACTACATCAAGCATTTCATGTCTCGTGTACATTTTCACGTTACCTAAAGCTACTTGTCTTTCTAACGCACTATATGCACCCAACAACAATTGCTGACCTGTTTGACCTGCAGCATAAAACGTACGTTGAACCTGGGTTCCACCAAATGAACGGTTACTCAACAATCCGCCATATTCACGGGCAAAAGGAACCCCTTGAGCCACACATTGGTCGATAATAGCAGTGCTTACTTCTGCCAAGCGATGCACATTGGCTTCTCTTGCACGGTAGTCACCACCTTTTACAGTATCATAAAAAAGACGGAAAACTGAATCTCCATCGTTTTGATAATTCTTAGCTGCATTAATACCGCCTTGAGCAGCGATACTGTGTGCACGACGAGGACTATCTTGAAAACAAAAAGCTTTTACTTTATAGCCTAATTCACCAAGGGAAGCAGCAGCTGAAGCACCAGCCAAACCTGTACCCACAACAATTACTTCTAATTTTCTTTTATTGGCTGGATTTACCAGCTTTACATGTCCTTTGTAATCTGTCCACTTTTTATCCATTTCTCCGTGTGGAATCTTTGCATCTAAAGCCATATTCGTAGAATTAAAAATTTAAAAGCTAATATTATTTTATACAACCCAAAAACATAGAAATTGGCATTAATGCAAAAAGCAAACAAATGATGATTGCATAACCTAATCCGATGGTTTTTAACATTGGAGTATATTTTTTATGATTTATTCCTAAAGATTGGAATGCACTTTGAAAACCATGATACAAATGCCAGAACAAAGCTATAACACCGGCAACATACAATGCTACTATCCAGTTAATACTAAACACTTCTTTCATTTCTTCAAATAAATTATGAGGCGCATCTCCTTTTGCATACAATGCTACTTTAGTACCTACATAAAAATGAGATAAGTGCATGATTAAAAATAACAAAAGCAAAGTTCCCAATAATGCCATTGAGCGGCTGTACCATTTGCTATTTTTATTGGGTTGACTGTATGCATATTGAACAGGACGTGCATTTTTATTTTGGTTCCACAACATCAATCCTTGAATGATGTGTGTGATTAATCCTGCAAATAAACCTATCTCAAGAAAACGCATAATCCAGTTGTGGCTCATAAAATGCGCCATTTCATTGAATGTTTGTCCGCCGTCATTCAGAAAAATACAAGCATTTATGCTAGCATGAACGATTAAGAATAAAATTAAAAAAAGACCGGTAAAAGCCATCACGTACTTTTTACCAATTGAAGAAGTAAAAAAATGTTTCCAAGTCATAAGTGAAATTTGTAAGATAAATGGTGGTGCAAAAATAAGGGTTGAAAATTCAAAATTGAATTTTTATTATAGCTTTTTATTAAAGTTCGTGTTGATTGTTAAACAATTATGCTAATCCAATCTTTTCATTAATTCATTATCCAGTGTTTGAAAAATGATTTCTGGTTTTAGGGTACGCCATTGGTCTAGCTCAAAAAAGTGTACATAATGGGTAATTCTTGCTTTTTTGAAATCATGTTTTGTGGCTTCGGGCATATTCAAAATCACCACCCATCCATTATCATCTTCCAATTGTTCGTGCCATTCTTCGTAATAACTATCATCACTACTGTGAAAATTAAGTACATTTTCACACATAAAAATATACTTCGTTATGCCAAGATCAAACATGACATCCGTAATATTCCTTCTGATGGTCATGATATCGTTTTCGATAGCATCGTTCCATTCGCCAATCAATTCTATGATGGAAAAGTGTAAATCATAATCCACAAATAGAATTTTCATGTACATCGTTTTCGAACCGAAATCATCCCACTGTGGATGCACATAATAGTTATACAGTGTTTTGGTGTATTCAAATTCACTGTATTCATTTCCATAAAAAGGCGACAGACGGTCTTCTTCAGCCATGTACAGATGACGCCAATTGTAAAAGGGTTCAATGTTTTGCATAAAAAAATAAAAAAGGTCGGCCGATTAGCCAACCTTTAATTGTATAAAATGTATTAAAAATCGACTAACAATTTTCGATAACCAAAGCTGACGCACCACCGCCTCCATTGCAAATACCTGCTGCGCCAAATTGAGCATTGTTTTGTTTGAGTACGTTTATCAAAGTAACAATAATACGGGCACCACTACATCCCAAAGGATGTCCTATAGAAACCGCACCACCATTTACATTTACCTTTTGTGGGTCAAGATTCATTCGCTTTGTATTTTCGATGCCTACAACAGAAAATGCTTCGTTTAATTCCCAATATTGAATTTGATCCATGGTTAACCCTGCTTTTTCTACCGCTTTTGGAACTGCCAAAGAAGGCGCAGTAGTAAACCACTCTGGCGCTTGTTCTGCATCCGCAAAAGATTTAATTTTTGCAATGGGTGTTAAGCCCAATTCTTCAGCTTTTTTCTTGCTGATTAAAACCACAGCGGCAGCACCATCATTCATTGTAGAAGCGTTAGCAGCGGTAACGGAACCATCTTTAAGAAAAGCACTTTTCAATCCTGGAATTTTATCGAACATTACATTAAATGGCTCTTCATCTTTTGAAAATAGAATGGGGTCTCCTTTTTTCTGAGGAATGGAAATGGGAATGATTTCGTTTTCGAATTTTCCATTTTGAGAAGCAGCCTGACTTCTTTTATAACTCTCGATAGCGAAAGCATCTTGATCTTCTCTAGAAATGCCACAAGTTGAGGCGCACATTTCAGCAGCAACACCCATTGCTTTTCCATCATACACATCCGTTAAACCATCTTTTACCAAACCATCAACAAGCGAAACGTTGCCGTATTTATTTCCCCATCTCATGTTTTCGGTATAAAAAGGAACATTACTCATGCTTTCCATACCGCCAGCAACGATAATATCTGCATCTCCGAGCATGATGCTTTGTGCTGCAATTGCTATAGATTTCATGCCACTTGCACAAACTTTATTGACTGTGGTACAGATAACTTGATCAGATAAACCAGCAAATTTTGCGGCTTGTCTGGCTGGAGCTTGTCCAAGATTTGCCTGTATTACAGAACCCATAATCACTTCATTCACTAAAGATGGATTTATGCCTGATTTTTCAATAGCTCCTTTAATGGCAAATGCACCCAATTGTGTTGCCGAAAAACTTTTTAATGTTCCGCCAAAACTTCCAATTGGGGTTCTAACTGCGGATAAAATGTACACTTCGTTCATAATTATATTTGGTTTTTATTTTAAAACAGAATGATTAATAAAGTATAAAAACTCAATCTTTAAAATCAATTATTGGGGTTAAGAAAAACAAAATTAAGCATTATCACTCTTCAAAATGAAATATTATGTTTTGAAAAAATTGGATAATTTAGGTTAATCCCAACAAATAGAAGGTGAATAATTTGCAATTGTAATTAGCCTTTATTACTTTTGAGCAAGCCATTGAAATTCAATGCTATCTTTGTCCATCATTCTTGGAAATCACCCATACAACTAAATATTTAATTAGTTTCAAAATAATGAATACAATACTGTAAAGTTTAGTATTTTAATTTCAATTGTACTAATACAAATAAACAAAGAAAACAAACAACACATATAGTATAATCTTAAAATACCCCCATGCTACCACTAAGAAAAAAATTACAATTCATCATTTTCACTTCGCTCATTATCGTACAATTTAGTTCGTGCGTGTCTACTGAAAAAGCATCATATTTTTCAAATGTCACAAATTCTACAATTGATATTGATAAAGAAAATGAAAAAGAACCTATCATTCAAAAAAATGACATTTTAAGTATCTACATCAGTAGTTTGAGTCCTGAGGCTTCTGCAGTATTTAACACTACTAATACTCAAGCTACGAGTACATCTACAACTACTGGCTCTACAAGTGCTGGAGGGTATTTGGTAAATACAGAAGGCTCCATTCAATTGCCAATCCTTGGTAATATTAAAGCAGAAGGACTAACAAAAAAACAATTAAAGGCCAGCATCACTAATTTGATTAATGAAAAAAAATTATTGATTGATCCTATTGTTACAATAAGGCATTTAAATTACGAAGTAACTGTAATTGGAGAAGTAGGAAAACCGACTGTAATTAATGTGCCCAATGAAAAAATATCATTATTAAAAGCACTTGGCATTGCAGGTGACATCACCATTTATGGAAAAAAAGAAAACGTATTATTAATTAGAGAAGTTGAAGGTAAAAGAATCATTAATAGAATTGATCTTAACTCAAAAGACTTTTTAACCTCTCCATATTATTATTTGCAACCCAATGATGTTGTTTATATTGAAGCGAATGAAAGAAAAGTAAAAAACGCAAATCGAAATCAACAAATATTACCTGCAATTTTAAGTTCTTTATCCATTGTAGCTGTTGTAATTAGTGCCTTAATCAGAAAATAGAATTAATAAAATGAATCAACCGAAAAATAAAAAAGTTATTGTAAAGCAAGAAGAAAGCTTATTTATTCAACTTTTTTCAAGATATATTTTTTACTGGCCATTGTTTTTAGCATTGATTTTAATCTTTGGTATTTCTGCAATTGTTTATTTCAGATATGCTACCCCTTTGTATGAAGCCAATGCTACAATGATCATAAAAGATGAAAAAAAAGGTACGGAGAACTCCAAAGGCGTGGACGAATTGAACATGATTAACAGCAAAAAAATCATTGAGAATGAAATTGAAGTGTTGCAATCGCGTTCAATTATGGAAAATGTTGTAAAGAGTTTGCATCTTTATGCCCCAATATCTCAAGAAGGAAAAATCAGAACGTTATCTGCATACACCCTATCTCCTGTTACAATTATTGTTGATAATCCAGATGAAATAATAGAAGCTAAAAACATTAAATTCAAATACGAGAAAGAAACAGAAAAAGTATTTATTGATGGGAAATATTCTGGAAAATTAAATGAATGGATTACAACAAAATATGCAAAACTTAAATTTGTAAAAAATAAAAATCACCATCCCTCAGACATACAAAAACCATTTGAATTTTCGCTGGTTCCAGTAAAAGAGATGACGATGAGATTATTGATGTCACTGCAAATAACTTCAGCCAACAAGCTATCCTCAATTATTTCATTGAGTTACAAAGATGAGGTTCCTAAAAGATCTGAGGACGTTTTAAACGGTTTAATTGCAATGTATGACCAAGCTGCGGTAAATGAAAAAAATTCATTGGCAAAAACCACCCTTCAATTTGTAAATGAAAGATTAAACGCAGTAGCAACAGACTTAGATTCAATTGAGCGCACTGTACAAAAGTACAAAGCTGGAAGAGGTGCCCAAGACATTAGCACACAAGGACAATTGTATTTACAAAATGTAAGTAATAATGATCAAGAACTTGGCAAAATAAATACACAATTAGCTATTTTAAATCAAGTAGAAAATGCCATTGATAAAGGAGATGGTGGGTCTTTGGGAATAAACCCATCTTCAATTGGGGTAAACGATGCGGGATTAACACAAATGATTTCTGAGCTTAACAATAAAGAATTGGAATATGAGCGATTGAAAAAAACAGTTGCCGAAAACAATCCAATGTTGGTTTCTGTAAGAGATCAGATTAATAAACTAAAACCAGACATTCAAAACAATCTTGTAAACCAGCGTAAAAATTTAGAAATTAGTCAACGCAATATATTGCGAACAAACAATTCTTACAATTCAATGTTGAGTTCAATTCCTCAAAAAGAGCGTGATATTCTAGAAATCAGTAGGGATCAAAATGTAAAAAATGGGATTTATGCGTTTTTGCTTCAAAAAAAGGAAGAGGGTGAATTGTCTTATGCTTCAACGCTTTCAGATAGTAGAGTCATTAATAACGCACAAGCCAGTAAATATCCAGTGAGTCCAAATAAAAAATTGATTTTTTTAGGAGCGATTTTAGCTTCGATATTTTTGGGAATTATGTTTATCACTGCAAAGGATTTCTTAAGCAGTAAAATTTTATACCGGAAAGATTTAGAATCAATGACTGCAATTCCTGTTTTAGGGGAAATAGCACAAAACGAAAACAATGAAAGCATTGTAATTGAAGCAGGGAAAAGAAGTTTCATCGCAGAAGAATTTAGAAAAATACGTGCTTCTCTTCATTTTCTTGGCATTAATTCATCCAACAAAAAGATATTAGTTACATCAAGTGTACCAGGGGAAGGAAAAAGCTTCGTTTCTGGAAATTTTGCCATTAGCAATGCCTTATCAGGGAAAAAAGTTTGTCTAGTTGACATTGATTTGCATAACCCTGGACTAGGAAAAATGTTTGGAAAAACGACAGCAGACGCAGGAATTAGCGATTATTTAAACGGGAAAAAACAGGCTGAAGACATCATTAAAAAAGTTCCAGAATTTGAAAGTCTTTTCTTTGTATCCTCTGGAAATTTAGATGAAAGCCCCTCAGAACTGTTACTAAATGGTAAAATCGAAACTTTTATTGCCTTTTTAGAAACTCAATTTGACTTAATTATTTTAGATACAGCTCCATCAGTATTAATTACGGATGCATATTATTTGACCAATTTATGCGATGCCACTTTATATATCGTAAGGCATAATCATACGCCAAAAATGATTATTAAAAGAATAGATGAAACATTGGAAATCAACCCTTTAAAAAACGTAGCAATTATATTTAACGGTGTTAAAAAAAGAGGGTTTTTCAAAAATAATTATGGATATGGATATGATTATGTTTACGGCGGGAAATATGGTCCAGTTGATGAAAAAAAGCAAAACAAAAAAAAACAACGATTTAAATCATAAAAAACAATTTAAAAATCATTGTAAAAAACTATGATTAATACGTAGTTCTACTTATATTTGTGTCTGAATAAAAATTAACCAATTTTATCCAAATATTCTAACCGAAGCAACCTAATAAACACCTATTCCGATGATTAACTGCATTTTTAATCACTTAAACACCTGTTATGAATAAAAATTGGTATGCAGTTTACACAAAAGCTAAATGTGAAAATAAAGTTTCTTCATTATTAACTAAGAAGAAAATTGATAATTATTGTCCTTTTAACAAAGTGAGTAGTGGTAACTATGAGAAACAATTATTGAGTCCGCTTTTCCCATCTTTTGTATTTGTTTATACTACTCCTGATCAATTAGAATATATCAAACAACTAAATGACATTATCAATTTTGTTTATTGGCTTGGACAACCAGTTCAATTAAAAGGAATTGAAATTGAAAGTATTCAAGAATTCGTGGCCGTTTACAATAACGTATATATCGAAAAGTCTGAAGTTTCATTAAACAAAATGGTTCGTGTGGTTACCAAACAACCTATGATTTCTACTGAAGATGATGTGATTGTCATGAATCGCACCATCATAAAACTAACTTTGCCTACTTTAGGGTTTACGCTTTGTGCGCATACTACCCAGGAAAATATGGAAGTCTCAGAAAAAGAATACAGAATCCCTCAATTGGTTTCATAATTGGAATCTGTATAAGTTTTAAATACTTGCACATCCTAAGCAGAACCTCATCATTTTATTAAAATAAAATTCGATTCTTAAAACGAAAAAGTTTGAATTGTGTAAATATCTACATTACACAATTCATTGTCGATTGTTTTAATTCAATTTGAACCATGCATATTATATAAAAAAAACAACCTAATTTTATTAACAATTCAATTCTTTATTGCTTTGAATTTGTTTTAATTTACCTCATTACCTACTATAACAAGAAAAAATGGAATTATCCATAAGAAACATAGCCGCTTGGCTTTTGTCTAATTATTTTATGCTCATTGGGAAAATAAATCCTGTAAAAAAACAAGCTAAAAATGGAGAGATTTTGCTTTCTGTTTATTTCCATAATCCAAGTAAAAAGTTATTTGAAGTTTGTATAAAATGGTTTTTAAAAAACGGATTTTCTATTATTTCAACAAATGAATTGCATTCAATAATCAAAAACAACAAACCGCTTCCCCCTTCCTCAGTAGTACTAACAGTTGATGATGGATGGAAAGAAAACAAGGAAAATATTGTAGCTGTAGCAGAAAATTATAAAATACCTGTAACCATTTTTGTTACCACTTCTCCAGTAGAAACTGGCGAATCATATTGGTGGACATATATACAAAAAGCTTTCGACCAAAAGTTAACCAATCATTCAGTTGGCTCATTAAAGTTAGTACCAAACGAACAAAGAGTACAGGAATTAAATAGGATAAAATCGATTGTATCTAATAATAGAGATGCTTTGTCAATTGAAGAATTAATTGCTATTTCTGATTCGCCATATATTACAATAGGTAGCCACACCGTTACCCACCCTATTTTAACCATGTGCAGCGATGAAAAATCGCTTAATGAAATTAAAGATTCAAAAAAAATATTGGAAAATTGGATTCAAAAACCAGTTAATTTCTTTGCTTATCCAAATGGAAATTATTCCCAAAGAGAAATAAACACCTTGAAATCGAATGAATTTGATATGGCATTCACAACAAAACCAGAATATGTTTCGTTAGATAGTTTTAAATCACCATTTGAAATTCCAAGATTTGACGTTTTGGAAAATGTTTCTTTTGCTGAGAATATTATTCGAATGACTGGGGTATGGTTTGATAAAAAGCAAATAAAATAGCATGAGTTTTTTAAAGATATTGGCATTTTTAAATGTATTTATTTTTTTGGGCATTATGCTATTTAGCAAAATGGAAAAGAATAAAGCATTTTTGTTGTTTATCTTTATATCATTCCCGTTGCAACATATCCTTTTATTTTCCGACTTTCATTCATTTGATGTTATCGTTTTTGCATTTTATTTTTTGTTTTATAAAAGAAAGGGATTAAAAAACAATGAAACAATTGCTTACGGGTACTTATTGGCTTTTTTAATATTGGTTGTTATTATTGGCTTTGTATATTCTACAGTTGGAATCGATAGTGATAATTTCGTTAAGTTCATTACTATTTTTCCAATTTTTATTTTTGGTAAAATTTTTATTGACGAATGTATTTCAGACCCCACATTTTTAGTTTCAGTTTTAAATTGTTTTAGGTTCATGCTTGGATTTGCATTGTGCTTTCTTTTTCTTCAAATGACATTAGGATTGAAGGTTTCACTGGTTAAAACATTAAACCCCAACGTAATCATTACAAATAGCATCAGGTACCCGGGAATCTTTTCAGATCCTCAACAATTTTCTCAGTTTTTAGGTGCTTGTAGTTTTTTATGTTTAATAAAATTTGATGACCAAAAATTACCTAAAATCAATCTAGTCCTTTTTGGATTATCTGTAATTAGTATTATGGCTGCAGGTGGACGAGCTGGGTTAATGGGTTGGGTCCTTGGCTTGTTATTTCTTTTGTTTTTTAGTAAGCCAAAATATAAAATTGCAATTGTTATATCTGCAGCAATTATTTTTTTTATAGCACTTAATTTTCAAGACAAACTTGCCATTTTTAACAGAGGAAGTGATTTGAATGAAACATATGATTTCAGGGCAGGTATTTGGGCAGATGCTATTGATATTTTTGTAAATAATCCTTTTTGGGGTATAGGATTAGGCAATTACGGTAAATATGTTTTTCTTCATTATCCAGATCAAATCTGGGTAATTAATAACGAAATCTCTTCGTTTGATCAACCCGAAAGCGGATACTTATTGTTCTTAACCGAATTAGGCGCATTGGGATTTGCTTCCGTTTTTATTTTTGTCATTTTCCCCATTATTCAAACTTTTTATTATTATCTAAAAACAAAAGATTTGAATTTCATTTTAATGATTTCAAGTATTATGTGCTGGTTAATTGGTTTTTACTCTACTTATTCTTTAGGTGATGTAAGGATTAAAATTTTAGTAGGTTCTATCATTTCATTTATGATAGCCTATAGAACTATATTAAATACTGAGGAACAAACCGAAGAAGAAAAAGAAGACATAAACAATTTACAACACCTTGAAAATTAAACCATAAACATTGAGTAACATTTTTAACCTAAAATCTAAATTTAAAAACAAGCTATTTACAAATAGTGTTTGGGGTGTTGTTTCTAACATTGTTCAAAATATTCTATTCAGCGTTTTCTTTGTAATCATAGCCAGGATTTATTCTAAAGAGGATTTTGGTCATTATGTAATTGCCAATACCCTTTATTCTTTTATGCTTGGATTTTCTTCTTTAGGACTTGGACATTGGTTTATTCGAGAAATTATTAATAATGACAATAAGACCACGCTTACAAATAAATTCTTCAAAGTACAGTTGATAATTGGTATTCTTTTTTATTTCATAAACTTAATCGTTTCTTACTCACTTTATGATAATCCAATGATACGTACACTATCAGTTATCATTGGTATAAACATCATTTTCGACAATGTGATTAATGTAATCAAGTCGCTTAATATTGCCTATCAAGAACAGAAAAAAACGTTTGTTTTATTAATTGTTGAAGCCTTTCTTAAATTTGCAGTTGGATGCGTATTGTTGATTTACAAGCTGGATATTATTGTATTGTCTATTATTCTGATTGGTTTACGACTAATAACATTGAATTTATTTATAAAAATGGGAAGTTCCAATTCTATTGGTTTAAAAGAAATCATTAGGGTTAAAATTGATTGGTCGGAAATAAAAAAAATAGTTTTAGCCAATTGGTCATTCATCATTATAAGTAGTTTGTCCATTGTCAATTGGCGTATCGGCAATATCTTGGTTTCAAAAATATTAACCATTCAAGATGTTGCTAATTATGAAATCGCTTTCAAATTCTTTTCCCTGACCTATTTAATTCCCATTATTGTAACTTCTTCATTGTACCCAATGCTCATAAATGCATTTAAAGAAGGTCCCGAAAAATTAAAATCGTTGTACAATAAAGCATATCTACCATTATGTATTTATGGCTTTCTATCTTTTACATTTGTATATGCTTTTGCAGATTTTTTAGTTCCATTTGTTTTTGGAAAAAGTTACAACGACACTGCTTTGTATTGCAAGCAGATGTTTTATGTAATGCTAATTTTTCCAACTATTTTTTTACAAGCGAATGTTATATTAACCTTGAAACTAGAGAAGTTTGACATGATTTGCAACATAGCAAGTGTACTGGTTAATGTTGGCATTTGTATTATTGGGTTTCAATTTTACAAATCACTCACCGTTGTTAACATCGCTATTTTTACTTCATTTTTTGTGTTTCATATCATTCAAGATGTAATACTGATAAAGCATAAAATAACGAATTTAAAACACGTATTGTTGTTTTACATTTTTACTACAACTGCCATAGGATTGTATATTTTTTCGGATAAATATTTGAATTCTGGATTAAATTTTTTACTTTTTTGGGTAATGATATTAATCATTGTGTTGAGTCAATTAAAAAAAATTAAAATTGCATATTCAACTCGTTAAAAAAAATTATGAAAGTTGCTTTTTATACATCGGCCTATTTTATTGATTCTGCCATTGAAACCATACAATCCATTAAAAGCAAAGTTTCATTGCATTTATTTATAGAGGTTTCTGAGATTTCAAAAAAATCGACTATTTTAAATATTGACAACATCAATTCATTTGACTTTATTGAGGATGCTGAAAAAGTATTGGGTCCGGAAGAATGGTTAAAGTTCAAGCCTTATTTTGATGGCATCACAATGGTAAAATTTATAGTACACAAAAACAGTAAAAGTTTATCGATACAAAGTCTTTTGTCTTCTATGAAATTGGGAAGATATTTTCAAAAAATGAATTTCGACATCATGCATTTTGACAATATTTCTCAACGCAGTTTTGGACTTTATCCTTTTTTAAATAAAACAAAATTGGTGATAACCCTTCACGACCCAAAGCCACATAGTGGTGAAAACAGCTGGAAAACCGATTTGAAATTCAATCTTTATATTCCAAAAGCCAAAGCTTTTGTTTTGTATTCGAAATATTCAAAAAGCTTATTAAAAAAAGTTTATCCCAAAGTAAATGTTCCAATAAATTGTATTCAGCTACTCCCCTTTTCTTTTATGAGTAATTATTTGCCCAAAGAAAGAAAATTAGACAGCAGCATTCTTTTTTTTGGCAGACTCTCACCATACAAAGGCATAGATCTACTTTTAAATGCAATCCCCATTGTTTTGGAAAAATATCCCAACCAACAATTCGTAATAGCAGGTAGCACAAGCTATGATTTTAATTTTGATGAAACACAAATTTCAAAAATAAAAAACAACATCACCATAATTAATAAATATTTATCTCTTGAAGAAGTAGCTGCTTTAATTGATAAATCAGCGTTTGTTGTTTGCCCATATAGAGATGCTACACAAAGTGGTGTATTGAGTACAACATTTGCATTTGGCAAAACGGCTATTACTTCTAATGTTGGTTCATTTAGCGAATACATTACAGACGGAATAAATGGATTAATTTCTGAACCAGAAGCTAGTGATTTGGCAAAAAAAATCATTACTGCTATTGAGCATGATTATTACAAAAAATTAGAATCAAATGTGATTTCAAATTATACAATAGAAAAGCTCGATGAATTTGGAAACATCATATTATCAACTTATCAAAATGTATTAAAAGGATAACTTTCAATAAAACAATGCTTAAAATCATCATAACTGTTCCACAATTGCCTTTGAATCTAGATAGCATAAAAGGTGGTGTACATTCTGCATTAATTAATTTGTTGAATGGATTTACTCAATTTCCCAATTCAATTAGAGTGGTTTCATTTTCAACTGAAGTAAAAGAAGAACAAGTCGTTTCATTTTCTGATACAATTTCAATTCATTACATTCCTGAGGGGAATTCGGGTTCACATTTGATAAATTATTTGAAAAACGGGAAGAAAATCATGGAAAAACAAATTTCTGATTTCAAACCTGATTTAATTCATTTTCAAGAATGCAATTCATTTTTTTTGATAAAACCTTTTTCTTTTAAGAAGTCGAAAACATTGGTTACTATACATGGCTTTGCGTTAGAAGAAGCCAAAAGAAAAAAGAAATTAAAAGACAAAATTACCTGGTTGATTAATGGTTGGTTAAACCCATTATTAATACCCAAAAACATCATTCATTTATCAAAATTTTCGACAACTAAATTCAATTCAAAAAGAGTTACAAATAATATTATAATTCCCAATGCAATAAAAAATATTTTTTTTGACATCCCTCAAAAAATCAAAACAGATAATCGATTGCTTTATTTAGGTGTTATCGACAACAACAAAAATTTAATATTCACCTTAGAATTATTGTCGAAGCTTATTGAACAAAAGAAGTATTATAATTTGGATGTTTTAGGTGGGTTTGGCAATGATGCATATGAAAAGCAAATTAGAAATTTTATAGCAGAAAAAAATCTTACCAATTATGTTCATTTTCATGGTTGGGTCAATCAATCTTATGTTTTAAAACAACTTGAGCAATCAGACATATTAATCGTTTCATCAAAACACGAATCATTGCCCATGGCTATTGCAGAGTCTATGGCTGCAGGAAAAGTTGTTTTAGCATCAAATGTTGGTGGGATTCCTGAAATGTTTGAAAACAATGTTTCTGGTTTTCTATTTGATTTGAACAATATTGAATTGCCTATAGATGTTTTAAGCAAACTTTATAACAACCATGAAATGATTCATTCGATTTCAGAAAATGCACGTAAGCTTGCCATTGAAAAATTCCACTGTAAAAATGTTGCAAAAGAAACAATAGATTTTTATACGCATATTTTAAATTAATCCCTGATTTCAAAGTTGAAATCTACCTATAACAATTGGCTGCATAAGCAATCCAATTAAACGAAGAAAAATAAAATAGTTTGACCCATGATTAGTTTCAAAAAAAAGTTTTATTTCTGGAAATTAACCGACACTTGGTTTCGGTTTGACAAGGGAATTCACAATCTGTTTTCACTCCGAAAATATAGTTTTGTTCAAAACCATGAACAAATTAAAAACTCGCTTTGTTTTAAAGAAATTTCGCACACATTAGTTACTGACCTTACACAGGATATCGAAACCATTCTGTCATCCGTAAGTAAATCCGTTTTGAAAGAATCAAAAAAAGCGGAATCCGAAGGCATCACATGCATATATAACAATGATGTTGAAAAATTCATAAATTTCTACAATAAGTTTGCTGGCAGTAAACATCTATATCAATTTAATAAAAAATTTATTTCAGAATATAAAGATTTCAATTCCATTGCTTATGCCATGAAAGATGGAGAAATTTTAGCCGCTCATTTTTATCTTGTCAGTAAAAAATTCAAAATGGTTAGGTCTTTTTTATCGGGCTCAAGAAATGCGGATGAACAATTTGACAAAAGAACACTTGGTATGGCGAATAAACTTCTAAAAATAAATGCCATCATTCATTTTAAAGAACTCAATTTTGAAACTTTCGATTTTGGTGGAATTGTTTTAAACACAGACAATCAATCTTTAAAAGGCATAACAGAATACAAAATGTCATTTGGTGGTAAAGTAGTTAAAAACGTTAGCTATTTAAGTCCTATTTATTTTTTGCTTTTAAAAATTTTTAATTTTCTAGACCGTAGATACAAATAAGCAATATTTTTTATGATTCAGTTTAAAAAGAAATTTTATTTCTTTCAGCTAACAGATACTTGGTTTAGATTAGACAATTCCATTTTAAAAAATTGGGGACTAGTTCGTTATTTCTGTGTGCAAAATCCGCCAAGTAAAAAACCTATTGGATTAAGCTTCGATTTCTCTTTTACTTTGTCCATAGATCTTAACCAAGAAATTGAACAAATAAAATCAAAATTTAAGTCCAACCTTAAAAATGAAATCAATCAAGGTGAAAAAATACCATTTGAAATTGTTTTCAATAATGACATTTCCTCTTTTATAGATTTTTACAACAAATTTGCAGGTCAGAAACAAATCTATCAAATGAACGAGCAAATGAAAAATGCAATACCTCAAAATCGTTTTTTAGTAGGTTTCTCAAAATTGAATGGAGAAATTTTAAGTTCCAATTTATATATTTACGATATTGACTTAGGGATTGTAAGATGGTTTCTTGGAAGCAGCTCGAGACTAAATTCAGGTATTGATAAAAAAACAATTGGTATTTCTAATAAGTTTCTTCTGTTTAAATCTTTAATTCATTTTAAAAGTTTAAATCTACAGAAATTCGACTTTGGTGGTTATGCTGAAAATACAACGAATAAAAGCTTAATGGGAATTAATGATTTTAAAGCTGCTTTTGGTGGTGAAAAAGAAAAATGCATATCCTATCATTCTTTACTTTACAATTTTTTATTGAAAATATCTCGAAAATTTGATAGACGATTTACAAATTAAAAAGTCAAAAATTTTTGAATACCAACTCAGAAAGGTTTTTGAAATTTTAAATTTTGACTAAAACAAAAAAATGAAAAAATTAATTGACAAACTTTTTATAAAACAATGGAGCATTGGCATTTCAGATGCAAGTGTTGAAGATATAATCAATAACAATATTTCAAAAAAATCATTTACTTGGTTGCCTATACAAGAAAACACTCGGTTCTTTGCAGACCCATTTGTGTTTAAAAATCCAGATGGAAACATCGAAATCATTTTTGAAGATTATTCGAGTTATAGATATGGAACAATTTCATTGGCAACTTTAAATACTCAATTTTCAAACTTATCCATTAAGCCTTTGTTGGATACAGGATTCCATTTGTCTTATCCTTCTGTTTTCAACCATGAGGGCAAAACGTATATTATTCCTGAATCGAGTAAACAAGGGGGATTGCATTGCTACGAATTTGATTTTGAAACAAAAACATTAATAAATAGAAGAACCATAATCGAAAATGAACCGCTTTTAGACTCTACAATTCTCTATTACAACAACAAATATTGGCTATTTGCAACCAAACGCGGTATAGAAAGTAACAGCGATTTATACATTTACCATTCCAATAAATGGGACGGAGATTATGTTGCCCATAATGGAAATCCAGTTAAAAGTTCACTATCAGGGTCAAGACCTGCAGGCAATTTCATTATAAAAAATAATATTATTTATCGTCCTACTCAAAATAGTGCTGAATATTATGGCAAATCTATAATTCTTCAAAAAATCATTCATTTAGACGAAGATAAATTTGAAGAAATGGCCTTGACAGAGTTAACATTAGAAATGAATAATAAATTTAATTCAGGGATACATACAATAAATATCTCAAATGACGTTATAGTAGTGGATGGACTGCGAAAAATTTTCAGTCCATTTACCCAGATTAAGATTTTTTTGAAAAAAACATTAAAACTTAATCTAATTGGTTTTTAAGTATTTTTGTTAGTACTTTGAAATCAACTGTGTTTTTATTTTTTATAACAATTACCTCTACCCCCTTATGAATCAATGGTCAAAATATTTTGCCAAGAATAATCTCATTACACAAATTGAGATTAATCGCATAAATAAATTGTACCAGCTCGGAAATGATGCCCTTCTACAACGATACAATGAATCATTTTTAAGCATTTTCAAACACGCAATTAACACTTCTCCATTTTATAAAAATCTATATCAAAGCCATGGTATCTCTATTCATGATATCAAGGATATTACTGACATTAATAAATTACCAGTCATAAACAAAAATTTGATCAAAACTCAAATTGATAAAATTTACACCAATTTTAATTTTTTAAAAGTAGTTGGATTAACGAGTGGAACATCGGGTACACCACTAACATTGTACAGAACACCTTTTGATATAGCAAAGGAACAAGCATATATAAGACAATACAGAAAATTACATGGCTTTGAGTTTGGACAACCCATACTTTCTTTAAGGGGAATGTTGGGCAAATCTGTAACACATGAATATTTTAAACCTGCGAATACTTTGTATGTATCAAGTCCTAATGTGAATGAATCAACCATTGAAATGTTTTATGATTTGATACAGAAATTTAAGCCTGTTGCGGTAGAAGCATTTCCAAGTTATTTACATAAACTATGTATTGAACTTGAAAAAAAAGATTTAAAGCTCGAAATTCCTGTTGCGTTTACTTCTTCGGAAACTTTATTAAGTTGGCAGCGAGAAAAAATTGAGCCCTACTTAAATACAAAAATATTTGATTGGTATGGTAATGCAGAACGCACCATTATTTTGGCACAAAACACCAAAATGGAGTATTATCCTATGCCTCTTTATTCCGTAAACGAATTTAGAGCAGACGATGTTATTACTACTAATTTGATAAACAAATCTTTTCCTTTAATTAGGTACAATGTTGATGATCGAATTGAAGTGACATCAACTGATTTTTTACAAAATCTTATTAAACCAGAAATAAAAAGCATATCAGGTAGACAAAGTGAAAATGTTATTTTAAAAGATGGTAGTGTTGTAGGTTGTATCGACCATACATTTAAAGGGGTAAAAAATTTAGAAATGGCTCAGGTTCATCAATACAATGTACAAGACCCCATAGAAATTAAATTGGTGGTAAATCCATCATTTTCTAAATCGGATGAAGATCAATTGAGGGCAAACTGGGTTAGAATGGTTGGAACAGATATGGAATTGAAATTTGTTTATTGTACAAAATCGGATTTAACCATTCATCCCAATAAGAAATATAATTTAATCATTAAACAGAAGCCCGAATAATATTTTTTGAAATTAATGAATACAAAAATAAACGTTTTGATCACTGGACCTATGCCACCTCCTGCAGGTGGTATCAGTATTCATTTACAACGATTGCAATATTTATTGAAAGATGAATTCAATCTGGATTTTATAGATGAATCATCTTCGAAGAATACATTGTATTTCAACATAAAAAGTTTAAATCTGTTTGTTTATTTAAAAAAAATCATCAACACAGACCTAGTTTTTATTCATAGCGGGAATAGAGTTTTTAAAAAATTACACATTGTATTAGGAAAGCTTTTTGGGAAAAAAGTTATTATAACCATTCATGGATATGGCAAGAAACGTTCATTTTTATTTCGAATTTATGACCAATTGGTTTTTAATCTAGCCAATAAAATCATTTTAGTAAATTCTGAAATTCGTCAAAAAATAAATTTGAATGAAAACAAAATAGTGATTAAAAATGCTTTTTTGCCACCTGTATTAAGCGAAGAGCCGAAGTTATCAAACGCAATTGAAACAAGATTGTTAGCTGCTAAGCAACAAAACAAAACAATCATTTGTGCAAATGCATCTCGCTTGGATAATTTTAATGGAGAAGATTTGTATGGTTTGGATATGAGTATTGAAGCAACGAAAATGCTTGTAGATGCTGGCATTCCAGTAGATGTAATTTACATTGTTTCATCATTAGATACAGGTGAAGAGAAATTTAAAACCGCTCAACATTTAATTCAACAATATCAAATTCAATCGAGCTTTTTTTTGATACATGAAAAGGCGTCTTTTGTAAAATTGATTGAACAATCTGATATGGTCATTCGACCAACCAATACAGATGGAGATTCATTAACCATACGTGAAGGACTTTATTTAAATAAAATCGTTTTGGCTTCAGATGTTGTACAAAGACCAGAAGGGACTAAATTATTTAAAACAAGAAATACAGCTGACTTATTTAAACAAATGAAAGATCTCATTACACTGAAAAATACTTTCAATAACCAAAACCATAATGCACCTGTAGAAAATGAACAATTTTATTCAACCTTAATACATGAAATTTATAATGAAGGATGATAAAATATATCAATCATTCTCAGTGCTGAAAAAATACTGTGAAAACAATGGGTTTAAAGGATATGATCCTTATGATGGTTTAAATAGTAAACTTTTTAATGCAATTCCATTTGCATCAAAAAGTCGTTTAATTCGATTGGTTTGGATTCAATTTTTTAAGCGTTCTCCCATTAATTTGAGAAAATTTGTGGGCATAAAACATGAATACAATCCAAAAGCACTTGGGTTATTCTTATCGGCATATTGTATTTTATATAAGCAAAACAATCAACCATCTGATTTAAAACAAATTCAATTTTTCATAGACAAAATAGAATCATATAAATCAACAGGCTATTCGGGAGATTGTTGGGGATATAATTTTGATTGGGAATCAAGGGCTTTTTTTCAGCCTAAATTTATGCCAACAATTGTGGCATCAACATTTGTTGCCAATGCATTATTAGATGCCTATGAAATTACCAAAGATGAAAAGCTTTTACTATCTGCAAGATCAACATGTGATTTCATTTTAAATGATTTGAATCGAACTGTTGATAACGAAAATTCTTTTGCATTTTCATACTCTCCAATTGACAACAGCGTTGTGTATAACGCATCTTTGCTTGGCGCACGATTATTGGCAAGGGTTTATTTTTTTACAAAAGAAAAAATGCTTTTTGATACGGCTAAAGCTGTGATAAATTATTGTTGCAATTGCCAAAAAGCAGACGGGTCTTGGAGTTATGGTGCGCTGCCCTTCCATCAATGGATAGACAATTTTCATACTGGTTACAATTTAGAATGTATCGCTGATTATATGAAATTTACTGATGATAAATCCTACACTATGCAATTGTCGTCAGGATTTGATTATTATATACAAACTTTCTTTACAGAAAATGGTGTCGCAAAATATTACAGCAATAGCATTTATCCAATTGACATACATGCGCCATCGCAACTGGTTATCACATTGGAAAAACTAAACAAACTTAATGAGCACAAAGCATTATTAGATAGTGTATTAAATAGAACAATTGATCAAATGCAGTCAAAAAAAGGATATTTTTATTACCAAATAAATAAATATTTTACTTCCAAAATTCCATATATGCGTTGGTCGCAAGCATGGATGTTTTTGTCGCTAACTGTTTATTTGAATCATTTTCCCAAAAAATCAAATCAATCATAATTTTTATCAACCTTAAGATTTCTAACTATTGAAATCGAACATAAATTTTACCCAATAAAACTAAATACACATAAATGAAAATCTGGTTCGACTTATCTAACTCTCCACATATTAACATGTTCCACGACTTAATTCGGGAACTTGAATCAGATGGGCATGAAATCATTATCACATCAAGGCCTTTAGCCAATACGGTTCAATTGCTTGATCAGCGCGGATTGAAACACACCGTAATTGGCGAACATTATGGCAAGAATATTTACAAGAAAATATTCGGTTATCCAATTCGAGTATTACAATTGAGAAAATTCCTAGCTCCTTTAAAACCAGATTTAGCCATATCACAAAGCTCATTTCATTCGCCAATAGTAGCCAAATTATTGGGAATCCCTTCTATTTATACCAATGACAACGAGCATGCGATGGGCAACAAACCCGCATTTATTTTTGCCAATAAAATATTAATACCTGAGAATTTGGCTATTGAAAAAATTGCGAAATTTGGTGTAAACGCAAAAAAAATAATGCAATATCCAGGAGTAAAAGAAGGCATTTATTTGTGGAGTAAAGGCGAACGCATTCAAAAACAAAGAAAAGAAAACACAGATCATACCATTAAAATCTTCATTCGCCCAGAGCCTCAAACTGCCCAATATTACAAAGGGAAAGAAAATTTCTTGGATGAAATGTTATTAACCTTGCAACATAAGTATAAAATTTGCGTTCTTACCCGAGATAATCAACAATATATACATTACAAACAAGAAAAATTTGAAAAACTAAACGTGCCAGATAAGCCGATTGACTTTGAAACCATTGCTACAGAATGCACCATATTTATTGGCGCTGGTGGATCTATGACGAGAGAATTAGCGATTTTGGGCATACCAACCATTTCAGTTTATCAAGATGAATTGTTGGATGTAGATGGATATTTGCTCGAAAAAAAATTGATGTGTCATGAACCGAATCTTACCGCAGAAAAAGTTGACTCATTTTTAAACGAATTAAATCTACAATCGCCTTCATTAGAATTAATGGAAAAAGGGAAAAAAGCATTTCAATTATTTAAAACAGAAATAATAAAATTTAAATCAAAATGATAAAAGTAGCCTTAATTGGTGCCGGAAAAATGGGTATTTCGCATCTTTCTATTTTAGGTGCTCATCCCGATGTAGAAATCGTGGGTGTTGCAGACACCTCTA
>CANFUJ010000007.1 GCA_947450165.1 Chitinophagaceae bacterium | reverse complement strand
TTGGTTAACATCTTTCACAATTGGTGCCATTTCGCTTGAGGCGGGAAGTTCAAAACGATCGATTACTTGTTTTGTATCGAGAGAGATGATTTCAATAAAACCATATTCAAAATTTGCATAGTCGTGCTGGTTTAACAACAGGACACAGTTTTTATTTCCTTTATAAGGGAATGTGGTTTTTGAAAATAATTCGTCTCCAAAATTTCTTGAAATTGGTTGGCTATTTGAAAAGCTGCTCGAAAATTTATTCACACCCTGAAACTTTCGATCGATGGAATCTTTTAAAATATTTTTTTCATAAATCAACAAGGATTCATTACGCGCTATAATCAATTCATTGTTTTGTGTACAAAAATTATTTAAGCTAAAGCTTCTATCTGTTTCAAAAGTTGAATCCTTTTTTATGCATTTACCATTTGCATTTAATGTAATTTGATAGGAACAATATTTGTTAGGCCCTTTGTATGTTGAGTAAAATAAAATTGGTGTAGATGCCTTACCAGACCCTGTCACCATGTTTTGAAATCCAAGATTTTCATTGCTAGTAAAACACCAAAATAGTTGACCATTATTTCCATTTATTGCATAGAGCTTGTTATCAAAGGTTAAATACAACAAGTCTAAAACACCATCATTATTTAAGTCTCTTAATTCTGGCTTTGTAAAAAAAGAAGACGTATTGCGGAAGTAAGATTTTACTTTAAAAATGGTGCGATTATCTTCTGGCTTCCACCCATTAAAATCAGGTGTGTAATACACCCAAACAGTTTTGCCTGTTTCCGGTTCAACAGCCCTAACCTCACCTGATTCTGAAGCATAAACAATATAGTTTTTATCTTTTCCCTCAATCAAAACGGGTTCGTGTTCAATATCTCCTGATGTAGGTTTTTTCCAAATCGTTTTTCCCTCAGGTGTTGTGCAAAAAAACTCTTCATTGTCATTTCCAAAATAAAGCTTTTGATTGTACAACAAAAGTCCATTTACATCCATATCACCCAAACAGTCCCCACTAAAACATTTTTTAATGTTACCATTTTGTCTGTTAATAACGTAAACCCCGGATTTGCGGTCATAATAACCATAATCCATAAAATAGCTTCCATTTGACCCAATTATTAAATCATTGCCATTAAAAATTACATTCGATCTAAAGCTAACCCTTCCGATATCTTCTTTCCACAAAAGCGTAAAAGTTTTTCCAATTTCTGGAAGGCGTTCATTTTCTTTTGGATTTGCTGCGTTTAGTGTACAAACAAAAAACAACATTGCAGATAGTCGCATCATAGTATTTATTTTAAGGTGAACAATAAAGTTTAAAAACCAATTCAACGATTTGAATCAAATAAATCGATAAAAAACTTTAGCAATAAAATAATGGGGTAAATGTTTTCTACTAGGCGTGTTTTTTATAAAAGTAATGGCTATGTAAATAATTAAACCACAATAAAATGTTAATAGAAATTTGAAGAAAAAAAATAATTATTATAAATATTGATTGGTTTTAAATAGTTTAAAATTTACTTTTTAAAAAGAATATATTTTTTAAAACCATTGTCAATATTGCATTTCAAGGGATTATCAATAAAATGAAATAATAATTATAATTCACTTTTCGCCAACTAAAATTTTTAAAAAAGACCAACCTAATAAAAATGTTAAAAAACCAAATTCAACAAATTTTACTTTTTAATTTTCCATTTTTACTCAACCAATCATCATAATTTTTCGATATAAATGAATAACTTCAATTTATGGCAAACAATAACTTCCTCGAATATTTAATCAATCCTTTAGAGCTTTTAAAAACAAAAAAAGTACTTCAGGTTAATCCAACGGTTATACCTGAACGCACAGAAAATGTTTTAGGAAAAATATATTTATTCGAATATGATTCAGAAAATTACTCATACGCTGAATTAAGTAAAATAGAAGACACGTATAAACATTTAGATACTTCATTAACTTCTTGGATAAATATAGACGGTATAAATAGGGTTGAAATAGAACGAATTTGTACACATTTTAACGTTCACCCATTAATTGTAGAAGACATTTTAAGTATTGGACAACGCCCAAAAATGGATGATATCAATGGACTGCTTTTTTGCGTTTTAAACATGTTGTTTTTTAATGAACAAACCGAAACGGTAGAATCGGAACAAATTAGCATTGTGCTTGGAAAGAACTTTATTATCAGTATTCAAGAAGACGCAACAAGAGATGTGTTTAATGGCCTGCGAGAAAAAATAAAAATCAATAACAGTAAACTTAGACAGCTGCACGCTGATTTTCTATTTTATATGTTGATAGATTCAATTGTAGATCATTATTTTTTAGTGATGGAAAAGTTGGGCGAAAAAATAGAACAGCTAGAAGAGGACATTGTAAAACAAGCCACAAACAGAACGCTTGTAAAAATCAACTCGATTCGAAAAGAAATGATTATTTTAAAAAGAAGTATTGGTCCGGTAAGAGAATTAATCAATGGAATTTTAAAAAGTGAAAATGAATTAATAGAAGAAAAAACAGAAAAGTATTTTAAAGACGTTTATGATCATATTATTCAAGCCAATGATTTAGCCGAAAACTATCGTGACATGTTGATTAACATGCACGATTTATATATGAGTAATGTAAACTTGAAATTAAACGAATCGATGAAAGTGATGGCCATTGTAACTTGTTTACTGGCTCCAGCAACGGTAATTGGCGGCATATTTGGTATGAACTTCGAAAGTATTCCGATGTTACATAATAAATGGGGGTTTCTGGTTTCCGTTATATTAATGGTAATATGTCCAATTTGGATGATTCGTTATTTTAAACGAAAAAAGTGGTTTTAGTCATTTATACTTTTGGCTTTTTATACACGGGTACAGTACTGCAAGGTTCGCCAAACATAATAGATTTTGCGATGGGTCGTAATTTATTGGTGATTTCTAAATAAGCTTCTTCAGGAATAGGTTTTTCGCCACAACCTTTCACCACCACACGGTTATCTATATACGCGGTCACATCTATTTGTTGAATATTTTGTAAAAGCAATTTATTTTCAATTTCATCAGCATTGCCTAACATAACGTGTATGCATACGGGTTGTAATAGTGAAGCAATGAGCATATAAGCCCACATGGGAATAATGGCATCAGCGCTACACGTAACGGCTACAATTTTATGTTCATATTTTTCAAGCGATAAATCTTTTAATGCAGCTCTAAAATCTTTTTCTTTTAAAATCAACCCCATGAATAAATAATCTTTGATATCAAAAACAACGATTTCTTCTTTTGGGAAAAAGCTTTCCAAATCAATGGTTATTATGCCGCTTTCGGCTACTTTATTGGTAAATACTTCAGACATAAAGCAAAAGTAATTATTTAATGCGGGATAAGATGCTTTGTAGTTTGATGCAATCGTTTAAGGGTTTAATTTGCTTTGCTGGTTTAAGGGTTTAAGGTTGATCGACATTTTGCATTTATGCTCTTCCACCCACGGTTTAAACCGTGGGCTATAAAAATTTTTCTCGAATAGAATTTAATAATGGCGGCTCGTTGAAACGATGATAATAATTATTCACGAAACGATGTAAAATAAGTAAATAGAAATTGCTTCCAACACCAAATACCAAACACCAAACGCCAAACAACCAACTTCCGCTTCGGAGTAATACACTCAAAGGGAACATATTTCCAACCGTTAAACCATTAAACAACAAACCATAAACAACAAACAACAAACGCTTCAATAACAAAAAAGCCGATCTTCATCAGACCGGCTTTTTTGTTATTTCGAAAAACGAGTTTATTAAAAATGTTTGCTTCTTTCGTCAACAATTGTTGCTCTTTTTTTCAACGCTTCGTACCAGCCATTAATTTGACTTTTAATTGAGCTGATTTTTGTATTGTATTGTTGAGCTAAAACCTCAGCTGATTCATCAGGCTTGTTTTGCACTGTGTTTACTTTAATGATAAATACACCTGTTGTACCATCAATAAGCGGAGATACTTTTGATTGATAAGCTTTGTTAAATGAAGCACCAATCACTTTTGGTTCCATACCAACACCGTTAATAAATTGAGCATTTAACAAAACAGTTGAATCGTTTCCTGCAACTTGAATCGTTTTAACATAAGCAGCAGAAGCGCTTTCTAAAGTTGGGTTGTTACCGATTTTCTTTTTAATGATGTCTGCTTTTTTCTGATTGCGGATAATGGCTTCGCAACCCACTCTTGCTGTTTCCGCATCTTGAACACCTTCTTCTTTTACTTTATCCAACACAGCTACTACAAATTGATCGCCAATGCTGAATGGTTCGCTGATGTCACCTTTTTTAGCTTCAAAAATCCAACGTACCAAAGATCTTGCATCGCCTAATTTTCCAACTTTGTAATCGTTTTCTTTAATCAAATCTGGAACAGTGGTTAAACTTAAACCAGCTTTTGAAATGTATTTTTCCAATTCTGCTTTAGATTTAACGGCAGAAGCTTTTGTTGCTTCTAAACTTGCTTTGTTTACAGTAACATCACTTGCAATAATTTCTTTACCGAAATAAGCAATTTTGTATGCTGTTTTAAAATCTTTTTGACTAACTACATCAATGACGTGGTAACCAAATTGAGTTTTTACAACACCTTTAGAACCAGCAGGTTTTGTAAAGCAATAGTCATTAAATTCAGAAACCATTGTCCCATATCCAAAAGTTCCTAAATCCCCACCTTTATCTTTGCTTCCATCAGCAGAATATTTTAAAGCCATCATCGCAAAATCAGCACCAGATTGAATGGCGTTGTAAATACTATCTGCTAATTTTTTAGCAGCAGAATCCGCCATAATTTGAGCCCCTGTTTGTTGATTTACAGTTGCAATTAAAATATGTCTTGCTTTTACGCTATCTGGTAATTGTTTGCTGCTGATTTTTTTTGCCAAAACATAATTTTCTCTTTGAACGAATGGTCCAAAAACAGCCCCAGTGGCTAAGTTTGCAAGCGTATCAGCATAAATTTGATTTGTCATTTTTTCTTTAGTAACAAAATCATCTTTGAAATCTATAGAAGAAGCGTTTCTAGCAAAAAATGATGCGTTGTTGGTATCTGCTTGAAAAGCTGATTTTAATTCATTAACAGCATTAAAAGTTACAGTACTATCATCAATTGAAGGCAAAAGACTGAAATCAACATAAGAAACGTTTCTTCCTTTTTCTTGTTTGAATTGCTCCTTGTGCTTGCTAACATAATCATTGATATCTTGATCGGTAACTTTTACTAAAGAATCAGAAATTTCGCCATAAGGAACTGTAACGTAAGATATAATTGCAAAAGATTTAGCTTCAGCAGCATCTTTCTTCTGCATCCAAGTTGGATAATATGCACTAGCGTTTAAAAGTGCAGTGTATTTAGCAGCAGTAGTATTCAATTTTAAAGGTTCAATCATTTGGGTATTGATAGCCTCTTTTTGTTCACCTTTAAGTTTTTTAATGTTGTTTAAAGCGTCTTTTGCTTTATTAAAATCCAATTTACCTGAAATTGAATCTTTAAGAGATGGCTCTTGCAACAAAGGGTTTGAAGGATCGTTACTCAATAGAATTGATGACAATTCTTTAGGTGTAAACTCAATACCTATTTTTTTTGCCTCAGAAAAAAATACATTTTCTGCAACCATTTGATTCCAAACTTGCTCTCTAATTTGATATGTTTGAGCACCAGAAGGTCTTTGACCAGTTTGTTGTGCTTGGTTATCTTCAGCAGTTTTTACTTTTTTATTAAATTCAGCCAAAGAAATAGACTGACCGTTTATTTCGCCTACATTATTAGATTGAGCACCAAAAAGCTGATTACTACCTTGCTTTGCGTCCATCAAAATAAAACCAATCAAACTTAAAGCGATTACGGCAATAACAATTGCAGCTCCTTTATCACGAATACTCTGAATAATTTGCATAATATATTATTTAATATTTAAGGAAGGCAAAAATAAGATAAAAAAGCATATTAACAAATGTTTTGGAGGAGGAGGGAAAGGTTTAAAACGCTTCGCAGTTTTAAGGTTTAATGGATTAAGGTTGTAAGATGTATATTAAAAATGCTAAGTTTTGGCTATTGTCATTGACTTGAAGGTTTAAAACGCTTTGCTGGTTTAAGGTATAATGGTTGGAAGCACTTTATTTGATTATTGTCGCCGGTTTTCAATCGTGGTATAAATAAACTAAAACAAATCAATAATCGATTATCTATGTAAATGCACCCAACCTTTAAACGCGCGCAGCAAATTAAACCTAAACTTTTAAACCTCTTCTTTGTAAATGCTTCTCAATCTGAAAATGCCGCCTGTATTTCAATCATCGGTTTTCAACCGCGGGATTGATAAATTAAAATAAATAACACTGAATAAAAATTAGTGAAAATATTTGGCTGTTTGTGTTGGGAACACGTAATATTGCAATATCGCTAACACGCTAATAACCAATCAATTAACCATTAAATTAAACAACAATTAATTAATTGTATTTCTTTCATCTCTAAAAATACACCCAACCCTTAAAACCGCGCAGCAAATTAAACTTTTAAACCTCATTGCCCCCTTTCAATAAAAAAACCGCCTATTACATCTCTGCAATGGCGGTCTTCAATTTATTTTGGCTTCGGTTTAAGTATAAGTTGTTGTAATCATTAGGATACTGAAGCCTCTAACACTTCATCAGCTCATAGTTTTTTTCATTTGGATTGGATAAAACGTTTTCATTTGGATTGGATTGTGTTTGGATTAAGATATTAATTCGGTTTTAGTTTTCTACAGGTTAGGATAATTTGGTTTTTTTCATTTGGTTTGGATTCGGATGTTTGGTTTTTTCTTTTGGATTGGATTTTGGTTTTAGTTTTTCATTGGTTTTGGATGTTCTGGTTTTTTCATTTGGATTGGATTTTTTTGGATTTGGACTTTAATACGGGTTTGGTTTTTTTGGGATTCGGATGTTTGGTTTTTTCATTTGGTTTGGATTTTGGTTTTAGTTTTTCATTGGTTTTGGATGTTCTGGTTTTTCATTGGTATCGGATATGTTGCGCGCTTATCTGATGTAAAACTACAACTGCTGATGATTCATTACAAGCAATGATAACAATCAGTTTAAAAATTGAGTTTTTACACATGATATCCGTAAGTATTGTTACTTAAAAAAGAAAATATTACCGCCAAACTCGAAGAAATTCCGTTGAAAAAATTGGATAAATAACATGCAAACTAAGTTCACTAAGCTATTTATTTTATAAAAATGTACACATAAAATTGATAATTGTACACGGCATTCAATTTCTATCTTTTTTAACATCATTATTGATTTGTAAATTTTATTTTAGCCAATCAATAAACGTACTTCTATGATTGAAAACATGCTTTTTCACAGCCACGAAAGCATTAAAAACGAAATGCTTGATCAATACTTAGAAAAAGGTTGGTACAGAATTGGGTCAGAAATTTTTACCACAAATATCACGCCTAGTGGTTTAGATTGGGTACGTGTATATTGGGCCAGATATGATGTACATCAAATTCAGTTAAGTAAATCATCTAAGCATCTATTAAAAAAAGCAGATTCCTTATCTTTTTCTATAGAACCATTTTCGCTTACAGAGGAAATGGAATTATTGCATGATGTGTATTTTAGCCATATTGATTTTATAACCAATTATACCATTAAAGAATTATTGGTAGATACCACTTGTCAGGTTTATGACACATATAAAATTGAAGTAAGGTCAGAAAATAAATTAATCGGGCTTGGTATTTTTGATCAAGGAAAAAACACAATTGCAGGCATTAAAAATATTTATCACCCAGATTATAAATCTTTTTCTATTGGGAAATTACTGGTTTTGAAAAAGTTTGAATACTGCAAAAACAACAATATCGAATGGTATTACCCTGGATATATTGCGCCAGGAAATAACAAGTTTGATTACAAATTATTTTTAGATAAATCGGCTACCGAAATATTGAGCTGGGAGAAAAAGAAATGGATTAGTTACGCAGAATTTTTAATGGATCAAGAGAAAAAATAATGCTATTCTATAAATTCAAGTAAAGCGATAATCGGCTCTTCGTTATCAATAATGACTTTATTTATCAAAGGTTTACACCAATAACCCGCTTTAATGGTTTCTTTTAAATACAAATCAATAAATTCTTCGGTAAGTTGATTTATGTCGGTTAGAATCATATTGGCTTCGAAAATAACCAACCGCTCTTCATACATTAACAACAAGTTTCCCAGTACATAACGGTTATTGATACGCGTAATGATTTCTGCCGACCTGCTTAATGCATCATCGGGTACATTTCTAAAAATGAGACAAGAAAATTTGATGTAACTTTTTTGGTCGGGGATTTCGATTAAAATTTGATGCTCGTCATTTTCTCCGTTTTCATAAATGATCCTATAGGTAGATCCTGCATCAGCAGTGCTGTATAATATTTTATTTTTATTAAGATAGTCTGTAATTCGATGGCTGATTTCTTTTTTTAAATCATCATGTGTTACATTAATATTTTTTGCTTCTTGATTTGGTACATTTAAATCATTATCTGACGAATTATTTTTCTTTTTAAAATTGTAAAAATAAATCATCAGTGAGATGCAAATCAATAAAATTGGTACAATCCATTCCATAATCCGTTCAAATTCCTCATTTAATTTTAATAAAACGAGCGTTTACATTCAATTAACTAAAATTTATAATTTTATAAAAATACAATTTGAAATGTTAATCGATTAATTTTATCAAAAATTAATTATGTTTTTTCGATATTTCATTAATGTTTGTATTGTTGCATTAATGATGTTGTGTTCATGTACCAAAGAAAAATCAACTTCTAATGTTGTAGTACCAATTGTTCCAAAAGTGGATAATTACACGGTAAACAATCATTTTATTTTAAAAAACGACATTCCATTTGAGATAAAAGGTGTGGTGTATGTACCAGGTTATCCGGGAACACTGCCGTGGGAAACAGAACAAAATACCAATCTGCCGTTGAATTTTTCAAATAGCATTAATCAGGATATGATTAATATTAAAGCTATGGGCGCCAATACGGTCCGATTATGGGGTGCGCCAAAAAAATGTTACGAGTCGATTAAGTCGATAGGTGGTTTATCCATATTGCAAACCATTTGGATAAATGGAGATCAGGTAGATTTTCAGGATCCAACCTTTAAAGTAAATACCAAAACCTATATTAGATCGGTAATAGACAGGATATATTCTGTTTATACCAATAAAAATCCGCCCATAATTGCGTATTTAGTAGGAAACGAATTGAGTGCATCGAGTATAAGAAGTACCAATTTGGCACATCCAAATATCAATAGTTATTCGGGCGAATATGTATTTACAAATGGAAACATTAATGCAACGGAAGCATTTATTGCAGAAATGGCCGATTATGTAAAGCAATATGAATATATAAATTATGGAAGGATGTCGTTGGTGTCTTATTCGAACGACATCAGAACGGCGGATATGATAGATACGGAGTTTTTGGATTTCAGGTGTCATAACGTGTATTCTTATTCGGTACCAGAATATCGACCACAAACGCAAGTTGGCAGTGGAACGGGATCGTTGTTTCAGGGTTGGGTAGAGGAGTTGAAGGGGCGTTATCCTGCGATGCCATTATTATTAACGGAGATGGGATTGAGTGTATCGCCAAATGCAAATCACGTAGGAGCGCCAAATTATGGATATGGTGGAAATACAGAGCAGGAGCAGTCTTCGGGGTTATTGACTAATGTACAAGATTTACGAACCACCAATTTACCTATAGCAGGAGCATGTGTGCATGAGTATTTGGATTCATGGTGGAAATACGATTTACAGGACTCGTACACACAAGATGCAAATGATGTGGAAGAATGGTTTGGTTTGGTGAAGATTGTTCAAACCGGAGGATGGTATACCACTCAATTTCGCCCCTCTTATTTAATGCTGAAGCTGGCCTGGACTAATTAGTAAAAATAGAATATATTATAAAATATTCTCAATTTTTCTTTGGTTGTAAGCAATAAACCTATAAATTTGCCAACATTTTATTCACAGGTTTTTAAGTATCCTATCAGTCTATAGTTTTTCAAAAAATGTTTAATGTGAAAGGGGGGGGGCATAAGTTTTTATGAACGTATAATTTGTCGATTTTTTAAAAGATGGGTTATAAATCGAAATAATTAATAATAATAGTATAAAAAAGACTTCTCTAAATAATATATGAAAAAATTAAACAACCTAATTTTTAAATTAGCAATCTGCTTATTTACACTATCATTACCAAATGTGTTGATGGCTCAATGTAGTGTAACTGCAGGGAATAATACTACAATTTGTCAGAATAAAGCTTTTGTTAGAACGGCAGTTGTAGCTCCCACAGGAGCTACCATTCAGTGGTTTATTCAAGGGAATTCATCAAACATAATTTCTACTACTTCTACAATAAACACTATACTTTCTACATCTGGAGTTTTTAATTATATCATAAAAGTGAGTAGTGGATCAGGAGCTACGGCGTGCACAGAAAGCGATACTGTACAAGTTACTGTAAACCCAAGTCCTCGTGTGAATGCAGGATCTAATCAAAGTACTTGTCAGGGTAGTTTATTTAATTTAACAGGAAGTGTTGCTCCGTCTAGTGCATCTATTAATTGGTATTTATTAGGAAGCACAGCTTCATTGGGAACAAATGCAACATACACCGTTCCTACCACAACTGCTGGTACTTTTGATTATGTGATTAAAGCGGATAGTGCTTCTACTTGTTCAACTTTGGATACGGTGAGAGTGGTGGTAAACCCCAAGCCAGTAGCGAGTTTTACATTTACCTCCAATTGCGGACGTAAATACCAATTCACTTCTACATCAACTACGAGTGGAGGTTCATTTACCAATTATCAATGGACGTTTAGCGGGCCAAACGGCTACAACAATACATCAACTGGAATAACTACCAACAATAATTTTCCTCGTAATTCAAGTGGACAAACGTTTAGCATTAGATTGATTGTTACAAATAGTTTTGGTTGTAAGGATACGGTTACGCAAACGACGACGATAGGAACGAGTCCTTATGCACAGTTAGCTAATGCATCTGCTGCACAGCAACTAACCACCATAAATGGAGAACAATATTTTTATATATGCTCTTCAGGCTCCCAACAATTACAATTTTTAAACAACTCTCAAAACTTTACAAGCACAACTACATATCAAATTCAATGGGGAGATGCTTCCTCATCTCAGAATTATGACCAAACAACTTTTACTGCGCCAATAACCTCGGGGATAACCATTGGACATAATTATAATGTAGGTACATATAATCTTACTTTTATAATGAACAATAATTCGTGTTCAGATACTGCAAAGTACAAAGTCTTTGTTGGAAGTGTTCCTGCTGCAAATTTCGGATCTGGTATATCGGATGTAATTTGTTCTGGATCTCAAGATACTGTCCAGATTTCAGGGACTAACGCAAACACCTCGGGAACAATTTATACAGTAACTTTCAATGATGGTTCAAACGATTCTGTAGTTTTAGTTCATCCTATTTCAAATCCATATCCAATTACACATACTTTTCCATCTACTAGTTGTGGTACAAATACAACTACTGGGACGGGTGTATCTACTAACGCATTTGGTGCTTTTCTAACTGTAAAAAATCCTTGTGGTACTAAGAGATTTGCAGTATCTCCAATTTATGTTGCTAAATCTCCAAAAGCCGACTTTACAATTACTCCGTATGATTCAATTTGTGTTGGTCAAACAATTACACTAACAAATATAGGAGACCCAGGAAAAAGTATTGATGTTTCCACCGAAACTTGTACAGATGGAAAGATAGTTTGGCAAATATCCCCTATTTCTCCAGGAACTAGATATCAAATACAATCAGGTTTTAATTTAGGATCTGTTATTCCTGGAGGTGTTGACAATTGGGTTTCTGGCACAAACTCTGTTAATGTAAGATTTGATTCAGCTGGTATATACACAATCAAGCTTCTAGCATCCAACTCATCTTTATGTTCTGGAACAGATACTATGACAAAAACTATTTGTGTAAATCCCCTTCCAAAGGCTTCATTTACATTAAATAGAGATACCATTTGCCCTAACCAATCAGTGTATGCCAGTGGTTCAACAAACACTCCCACTTGCGGACAAAATACTTATCAATATAGTGTTGCATATTTATCTAATCCTAGTTGTACACCAACAACATCAGATTATAGTTATATCGACAATACAAGTTCTACCTCACAAAATCCACATTTTCAATTTGTAAGTCCAGGTCAATATATTATCTCATTACAAACTATAGCTCCGAATAACCGTTGCCAATCAGTAATTTTTAAAGATACCATTACGGTTAAAGGGAAACCTGTGGTTTCTATAAGCTTGTCCAATTCAACAATTTGCGTCAATCAGTCAATAACTCCTACAAATTCCAGCACTTGCTTTATTGATGCAAACACAACTTATGCATGGACTTTTGCAAATGGAAATCCTTCTTCCTCAAATGTTTCCTCCCCTGGTACAATTACTTATGCCAATTCAGGTTCATATAACATTGGATTAACTGTAACAAATGTCTGCGGTTCAACACCTGCTTCAGCAACTGTAACAGTAAATCCATTACCAACTGTAACTGGAACATTGTCGGTTTGTGTTGGGCAAACCACAACGTTAACAGGAACATCTACAGCAACAGGTTCTGGAACCTGGACATCGTCTAACATAGGTGTAGCAACAGTTAGTAACACAGGAGTAGTTACAGGTGTAGCTGCAGGATCTGCTACCATAACATTTACAGATGCTAATGGATGTCAGAAAGGGGTTACGGTTACGGTTAATCCACTTCCAACAATAACGGGTAATTCGGCGATATGTGTGGGAAGCACTTTAACTTTATCGGGTAGTGCAACAGCAGCTACAACTAATCCTTGGGTTTCAGCAACCACAAGCGTTGCAACAATTACAAATTCGGGATTAGTAACAGCAGTAAGTTCTGGAACTTCAGTAATCACTTATACAAATTCTAATGGTTGTAAATCTGATTTAACATTCACGGCAAATCCTTTACCAACCATAACAGGAGATACAATTATCTGTTTGAACAACACAAGTCAGCTAACGGGTAGTGCAACAGCAGCAACCACAAACCCTTGGGTTTCAGCAACCACAAGCGTTGCAACAGTTAGTACTGGAGGATTAGTTTCAACTGTATCAGTAGGCACTAGTATCATAACGTATACAAATACCAATGGTTGTACTAAAAAAATAAACGTTATTGTAAAGCCATTACCCGTAATTACAGGATCATCATCAATTTGTGTGGGATCGAATGTGAGTTTTAGTGCAACAACGAATCCAGCCACAAGTACGCCATGGTCATCATCGAATACGAGCGTGGCAACAGTTAATAATTCGGGAGCGGTAGTTGGCGTTGCGGCGGGCACATCAACCATTACTTATACAAATGAGTTTGGATGTCAGGCTACTTTTTCGGTTACAGTAAGTTCATCACCAACAGCAACGATATCATATCCTTCACCAGTTTGTACAAATCAAACAAATCAGAATATTACCTTTTCGGGAGCAACGGGTGGCACCTTTAGCATATCACCAGTAGGAACGACAGGACTTACGTTGAATACAAGTAATGGATCAGTAAATCCATCTACGAGTACAGCGGGCACCTATACTGTGAATTACAACATTCCAGCAGGAAATGGATGTTCGGCAGTTGATGTGAGTACAACCATAACAATTACAAATACACCTTCAGGACCAACAGTAACAAGCCCAGTTGTTTATTGCCAAAATGTTACAGCTTCTGCTTTAACTGCAACAGGTACTGGATCCAACTCGTTACTTTATTATACCACTTCAACTGGTGGAACAGGAGTAACCTCATTGATACCATCCACTACAACAGCAGGCAGCACAACTTATTATGTTAGTCAGTCAACATCTAATGGATGTGAAGGACCTAGAACGTCCATTACGGTTACGGTCAATCCACTTCCAACAATAACGGGTAATTCGGCGATATGTGTGGGAAGCACTTTAACTTTAACGGGTAGTGCAACAGCAGCTACCTCGAATCCTTGGGTTTCAGCAACCACAAGTGTAGCGACAGTTACAAATTCGGGAGTAGTAACAGCAGTAAGTTCTGGAACTTCAGTAATCACTTATACAAATTCTAATGGTTGTAAATCTGATGTAACATTCACGGCAAATCCTTTACCAACCATAACAGGAGATACAATTATCTGTTTGAACAACACAAGTCAGCTAACGGGTAGTGCAACAGCAGCAACCATAAATCCTTGGGTTTCAGCAACCACAAGCGTTGCAACAATAAGTACTGGAGGATTAGTTTCAACTGTATCAGTAGGCACTAGTATCATAACGTATACAAATACCAATGGTTGTACTAAAAAAGTAAACGTTATTGTAAAGCCATTACCCGTAATCACAGGATCATCATCAATTTGTGTGGGATCGAATGTGAGTTTTAGTGCAACAACGAATCCAGCCACAAGTACACCATGGTCATCATCGAATACGAGTGTGGCAACAGTTAATAATTCGGGAGCGGTAGTTGGCGTTGCGGCGGGCACATCAACCATTACTTATACAAATGAGTTTGGATGTCAGGCTACTTTTTCGGTTACAGTAAGTTCATCACCAACAGCAACGATATCATATCCATCTACGATTTGTACAAATCAAACGAATCAGAGTGTTACATTGACGGGAGCAACGGGTGGCACCTTTAGTATATCACCAGTAGGAACGACAGGACTTACGTTGAATACAAGTAATGGATCCGTAAATCCATCTACGAGTACAGCGGGCACCTATACTGTGAATTACAACATTCCAGCAGGAAATGGATGTCCAGCAGTAAATATAGATACAAACATCACGATTACAACAACCCCATCAGCGCCAGTACCTTCTGGAAACAATATCTGTAGCGGTAATACACTTCAGTTGAACACGAGTTACACTGGTTCTGGTACACCAACGTGGAACTGGACAGGACCGAATGGATTCTCAAGTTCGGATGAAGACCCTTCCATTTCCAATGTTACAGTAGCAGCAACCGGAACCTACAGTGTAACGGTTACCATTAATAGCTGTACTTCCCCAGCAGGAACTATAAATGTGACAGTAAACCAAACCCCAGCAACTCCAACTGCATCATCAAATACACCAGTTTGTACAGGGAATGCATTAACATTAAATGCATCAACAACCAGTACAATGCCAGTGACATGGAGTTGGTCGGGTCCAAATAGTTTTACATCGACTTCTCAAAACCCACAAGTAAGTGCAAATGCAACAACAGCGATGGATGGAACGTATGATGTGTATGCTACGGCAACGTATAATGCTTCCTCATTAAGTTGTTCATCTGCAACAGCATCAACAATTGTTGTTATAAATGCTACTCCTGTAATAAGCAGTTCATCATCAACCAATCCATCCAATTGTGCAAGTTCAACAGGAAGTATAACATTAAATGGATTAAATGCATCAACATCTTACACAGTACATTATACGAACTCAGCTGGAGCTCAAACATCAACTTTAACGAGTAGTTCGACTGGCGTAATAACAATTTCATCACTTCCTGCGGGAACATATTCCAATGTGTATGTGGTATTAATCAATTGTCCATCGACATCTGTTGGTCCTTTTAGTTTAGTAGATCCCACTCCGCCTGTGACTCCTGTGATTCAAAGTGTAAATCCTTTATGTAGTGGAAATACAATAAATTTAAGTGCATCAACTACATCAACTGGAACAGCAACATGGAGTTGGACAGGGCCTAATTCGTTTACAAGTTCAGATCAAAATCCAACCATTACCAACGCAACAACATTAGCAACAGGAACCTACAGTGTAACGGTTACCATTAATAGCTGTACTTCCCCAGCAGGAACTATAAATGTGACAGTAAACCAAACACCCGCAACTCCAACTGCATCATCAAATACACCAGTATGTACTGGAAATGCATTAACATTAACTGCATCAACAACCAGTACAATGCCAGTGACATGGAGTTGGTCGGGTCCAAATAGTTTTACATCGACTTCTCAAAACCCACAGGTAAGTGCAAATGCAACAACGGCTATGGATGGAACATATGAAGTGTATGCTATAGCAACATATACCACTTCAACCACATTGAATTGTCCATCAGCAACCGCATCAACAATTGTTGTTATAAATGCTACTCCAGTAATAAGCAGTTCATCATCAATTAATCCATCCAGTTGTGCAAGTTCAACAGGAAGCATTTCTTTAAATGGATTAAATGCATCAACATCTTACACAGTGCATTATACGAATTCAGCTGGTGCTCAAACATCAACCATAACGAGTAATTTAACTGGTGTAATTACAATACCATTACTTCCTGCGGGAACATATTCTAATGTGTATGTGGTATTGACCAATTGTCCATCTGCACCAGTTGGTCCGTTTAATTTAGTAGACCCAACGCCGCCACCAGTTCCAACTGTAACAAACAACGGTGCAATTTGTGATGGTGAATTATTACAATTAAACGCAACAACAACATCAACAGGAAATGCAACATGGAATTGGACAGGACCTAATGGATTTACAAGCACAAATTATAATCCATCTATTAATGCTGCTGGATTAAATGCAAATGGTGTTTATAGTGTAACGGTTACGATTAGTAATTGTACATCTCAAGCAGGTACAACAACTGTAATTGTTAATCCGCGTCCATTGGCTCCTGTTGCTCCTAGTCCAGTTGTTTATTGCCAATATGATGTTCCTGTTGCACTTACTGCAACAGCATTGCCTGGCCATACGTTGAATTGGTACACATCATTAACCGGAGGAACGGCTTCTGCTACAGCCCCAACTCCATCTACAAGTACTACTTCACCAATTTCATATTTTGTGAGTCAAACAACGCCTGCACATTGCGAAGGTTTAAGAACACAAATAGATGTAATTGTAAATCCCACACCAGTAGTTTCTGGTCAATTACAAACAATCTGTAGTGGTGCCAGTTTTTTAATATCTCCAAGTGGAACCTCTAGCGTTCCTTCTAACACCCTTTATTCATGGGGCCTTCCAGTGGTAACTGGAGGTTTAACAGGAGGTGCAACCGGAACGAACCAATCTAATATAACAGGCACATTGTTTAATCCTACTGATTTTGTACAAACGGCAACTTATACCGTTTCGTCAATCTCTGGCAGTTGTCCTGGTAATACTTTTACTGTTGTGATTTCTGTAAATCCTGCACCTCGAATTGTTTTTTCTCTACCAAATCAATCTATATGTTCTGGTAATATTTCGCAAGCGGTAACATTAACATCACCCACTCCAAATGCTATAATTCCATGGACATCAGTACAACCTCTTGGTATCAGTGGTGTAACACTTTCGGGATCGGGCACAATTCCTACACAAACATTAATAAATACAACCCCTAATCCAATAACAGTTACTTATACAGCAACAGCTTCTACTACGGGTACTTCGGCTTGTCCTGGAACGCCAACTCCTTATCAAATTGTTGTAACACCAACTCCAGTTATTCCAAACACAACAGAAACAATTTGTAGTGGAGAATTCTTTAATGTTCAGCCAGTAAATAATACAAATACAATAGTACCTTCTGGTACAACATACACTTGGACGGTATCAAACAATTCAAATATAACAGGTCAGTCAAGTCAGTCTATTCCACAAACATCAATTGCAGATACATTAACTAATATTAGTAATGTACCACAAACTATTGTGTATACAGTAAAACCAAGGTCTGGCATTGCAGATTCTTGTATCGGTCAGCTATTTACAATTACAGTAACGGTAAATCCAAAGCCTGTAATCCCAACATTAACGCAAACTGTTTGTAGTGGAATAGGGTTTCTGTTAAATCCAGCAAATGGTCAACCCAACGCAAATACAATAGTACCTAACGCTACAGTATATAATTGGTCAGCTCCAACGCTTACTGTAGGAATGAGTGGGGCAGCATCTGGAACAAATCAATCAACGATTAGTGGTACGTTATATAATACAACATTTGCTCCTATAACAGTAACATATGTGGTAACACCAATATCAGGCGCAGCAGGAAGTTGCCCAGGTTTACCATTCAATGTTGATATAACAGTAAATCCGCTTGCTTCTATCAGCAATAATCCTTTGAGCCAATCTGTTTGTAATGGAAACACCACTACGTCAGTGAATTGGTCTTCCTTTACAGCAGGGGCAACTTATGCATGGACGTTAGTTTCATTTGGAAACGTAACAGGTTATTTGCCAGCAGGCAATGGCCCAACACTAGGTGCAATGACTTTATCCAACAATGGTATAGCTCAAGACTCTGTGGTATATGCTGTTTCATCCACAGCCAGTGCTTGCGCTGGTCCAGCAACCAATTACACCATCTATGTGAATCCTGATGCAAACGCAGATTTTCGTTGGCCTTATGATACTGCTTGTTGGCCTTACTCAATTGTGATTAATAATACTTCACAACTATCACCAGGAAATGTAAACATTCCAAACAGTAGCTACAATTGGTATAACATCAATCAATTGGGAATAGAAACCTTTATTGGGGCAGGCTCAGTATTTCCAGGATATATAATACAAGGACCAAGCGATTCCATTAAAATAAAAATGGTTTCTATAAGTGCATTTGGTTGTAAAAACGATAGTTTAACCCATACTTTTTATACCAAACCAAAACCAACCGCCGCATTTACAATGTCTAATAGAGACAGTTGTGGACCATTAACCATTTCATTCGTAAATCAAACCAATATTAGAGATACATTTAGATATCAATGGAACTTTGGAAATGGACAAACATCAACGGCTACAAATCCTGGTCCAGTAACTTATGTAAGCAACCCAAGATTTTTTGATACAACATATTATATAACACTACGAGCATTTAATGAATGTGATACCACAACATATTTAGATAGTGTAATTGTAAGAGCTGATCCAAAAGCAAGATTTGCTGTTTCTTCTTCATCAGGTTGTTCGCCATTTACCATACAAGTTACCAATAGCTCATTGGGAAATCCACATACCTATTATTGGGATTTTGGAGATGGCACGCCAATCCAAACCACCACAACACTTGGTACATTAACGCACACATATTACACAGGAATTGTTGATACTTTCGAGCTTAAACTTGTTGCAATAAGTGCATGTGGAAGAGATTCGCAAATCATTAAAATTCGTGTAGCGCCTAATGTAATTCATCCTGGTGTTTCTGTTAACGCAACAGAATTATACGGCTGTGTTTCGCATTCGGTGAATTTTATAAACACAAGTACTGGAGCAACCAATTTTACTTGGAATTTTGGAGATGGCACACCATTACAAACTACAAATTTCTTTCAAACCATAGTAAATCATACGTACAATACAGCGGGTAATTTTAATATCCAAATCAATATGACAAACGGTTGTAGCGATACATCGATTAATACATCGATTACCGTTTATCCGCGTCCAACGGCAGCGTTTACAACCAGTCAAACCGTATATTGCTTTGGCGATACTACTCGATTTATAAATAATTCCATCAACGCTACCAATTACATTTGGAGCTTTGGGAATGGTATTTTTAATACAAATTTTCAGCCAAATTATATGTACCTAAATCCAGGTGTATATAATGTACAATTGGAAGCACAACAAAGTAATGCAACTGGTTTGGTATGTTTCGATACCATTACTAGATCGATTACCATTTTAAGCAAACCCGATACGGCAATCATCACCAATATAAATCCAGTGAATTGCTCTCCTTTTATAATCACAGGGTCTGTACCAGGATATACAACGGAATCAATAACTTGGTATGTATATGATACAACACTTCCAGTTTATCCTGTTGTAATTTCTAATCCTATTTTAAATTATACATTTAATCATTCGGGTAGATTTAAAGTAGTCATGGTGATTGAAAATGCATCTGGTTGTAAGGACAGTTCGTTTAGATTCTTGAGCGTGTATGCTAAACCGGTAGCTACTTTCACGCCATTAAATCTAACAACTTGTAGTTTGGATACTTTGGTGTCTTATATAAACAATACAACGGCAAATATATATACGCCATTAACTTATCGATGGTATGTAGATGGTATTCAACGTGCAACATCAGGCAATTTCACATATCGATATACGGCATTGCCAACAGATATTTTACCAAGAATATTTAATACAAAACTAGTTGCTACCAATTCAGTTGGATGTGCGGATTCAACAACGGGCGCATTACAAATAAGCCCTACTGCAAAATCAATATTCAATTTAAGCAATCCACAAGCTTGTATTCCGTTTGTTGCAGCAATTAACAACAGCTCAACGTACGCAACAAATTATCAATGGTATTTAAATGGTGTATTGGTGAGTATAAATGAAAATCCAAATATCAATATCACCACAGCCAATACAAGTTACACGGTAACGTTAATTGTATCTAATATTTATGCATGCCGCCCAGATACCAGCAGCTTTACTTTCCGTTCTCGCGTGATGCCTATTGCTGCTTTCAGCTTTAACAATACGCTTGGTTGTTCGGGTCAACTTGCCGTGGTTACCACAAATACGAGTCAGCATGCAAACGCATATACTTGGGAGTGGGGCGATGCTACAGCCAATAGTACCATAAACAATCCAACCCATTTATTCTCTTCTGTAGGTGTTTATAACACATTACTAACGGCATCAGATGGGGTTTGTACGGATACGATTAGTCATTCTGTGGTTGTATCTCAAAAACCTACGGCAAACTTCATTGCCAATAATGTAAAAAATTGTGATACTTCTGGTGTTCGTTTTATAAACTTAACGGCAAATGCAACTTCGTTTTTATGGACCGTAAGTAACGGATATACTACAACCGAAACATCGCCAACAATAATTTTAAACCCAAGTGCAACGCCATATTCAGTAACGTTATTGGCAATAAACGCAGATGGTTGTAGAGATTCCTTAACAAGAGCGAATTATATCAAAGTATATGCATTGCCACAAGGAGATTTCACCATCACGCCATCACCAACGATTTACATACCCAATTATACTTTTGGATTTTTAAATTTAACACCTGATTATCCAATTTATAAATATAATTGGTCGCTTGGAGATGGATCCTTTGCCATAACAAGAGATGTGGTATCTCACTTATATAGTGATACTGGAAATTATGAAGTGCGTTTAACGGTATTAGATACTACCACAAGTTGTGTGGATACTGTTATAAAATATGCACGTATTATAGGTTATCCAGGATATTTATATGTTCCGAATGCTTTTTATGCCAACAGCACCCAAATCGATTTTAAATACTTTAAACCATTAGGAAAAGGCTTGGCTGAATATGAGTTATTGATATTCGATAGCTGGGGAAAATTATTGTTTAGAACAACCAAATTAGATTACGCTGGAAGTCCTGTTGAAGGATGGGATGGAACGTTCAAAGGAGCTCCTATGCCACAAGATGCTTATGCATGGAAAATTAAAGCTCGATTTAGAAACGGCAAAGTTTGGGAAGGGATGAATTACGATAAATCACAGCAAGGCCAACCTGCACATAGTTTTGGAACGTTAACCTTATTTAGATAGTTATGAAAAAAATTACTTTAACCCTATTTGTATTATTGACGTTTCATTTTGGATTTACACAAGATGCGCTTTATAGTCAGTTTAGCTATACCCCAATGTACTTTAATCCTGGATTAACGGGCACAGGTAAAGATTATCTGCGATTATCAGCAGTAACAAAATTGCAATGGTTTAATTTATACAAGCCTTACAAATATTTTTCTGGGGGAATGGATTACGCCATTTATGATGATAGTAGAAGAAACATATTGAACCTTGGATTTAATGTAAATCATCAATCAAAAGGATACATCTCCAATACAAATATCAGTGGCATTGTAGGAAGAAGTTTTGGTACAAATGTGAGTTGTAAAGAATGGTTTTTAAATATTGCTTTACAGGCAGGGTATAACTTTGCAAGGGTAAATCCGTCTCAATTTGTTTTTATAGATCAGCTCAATCAAAATGGCATTACTGGTTTACCATCAGATGTAGAGCTGTTTAAAACCATCAATTCTAAAAACTATTTTGATTTTTCTTCGGGGTTTGTTTTTACCTATAGAAACTTTATGATTGGTGCTGCTGTACATCATATGAATGAGCCAGCTACAAGTTTTGTTGGAACACCTGATGACTCAAAGCTTCCTAAAAAAATAACCACGCATTTAAGTTATAGTAACGTAAATGAATACAATGTTATTGGATTAAAGCCAACCATTATTACACAGTTTCAAGGTAAATCAAGTGTTATTAGCGCTGGTGTAATTATAGATTATGCAGACTTTCCCATTGAGTTTGGATTGTGGTATAGAAATGCAATTGGCTTAGCCAACAACAGTAGTTTTTGCATAGGTGTAACTTGGAAATTGGGCAAGAAAATGGCAGTATTAGATAAAGGCGCATACACTTCAAAGATGGGTTTAAATTATGATGTGGACATTTACAGACCAGGAATAAAGACGACCTTTGGTAGTATGGAATTTGGCGTTCAAAAAGATTTTAATGTAACAGGGGGAGACGTACCTTGTCCAACCGGAAACTCTGGTGATTGTAATGTCCGTTATCCTTGGGAGTTTTTCTAATTCATGTAGTTGTTTAAAAATCTGCTTGTCATTTTTTATTTAACCATTGTTTCCCATTTCATAATTACCTTAGTGCATCTAATGGCATTATGAAAAAAATTAGCGTATCTGATTTTATTGCACTTTCAGAACATCATTTGGTATTTGATGTAAGAAGTCCTGAAGAATATAACCATGCGCATTATCCTGGCGCGGTGTCATTACCGTTATTTTCAAATGAAGAGCGAAAGATTGTTGGCACTGCATATAAAAAGCAAAGCAAAGAAATGGCCATTAAATTAGGGCTTGATTTCTTTGGAACAAAAATGCGCAGCATGGTTGAGGAAGTGGAGAAATTGTGTGATAGGATACAACCCAACAACAAAAAAATCTTGGTGCATTGTTGGCGAGGAGGCATGCGTAGTGCGGCAGTGGCCTGGTTGCTTAATTTATACGGCTATGATGTTTATCTATTAGAAGGTGGTTATAAAGCATTTAGAAATTGGGTATTGGTACAATTTGAATATCCTTATGAAATAAAAGTATTGGGCGGTTATACAGGAAGCGCAAAAACAGAAACACTTCATGAGTTGGAAAGATTGGGCGAAAACATCATTGATTTAGAAGGTATTGCAAACCATAAGGGATCTGCATTTGGTGGTATTGGACAAATGCCGCAACCTACTCAAGAAATGTTTGAAAACATTTTAGCGCTTAAAATTTCTGAAAAAAATGCACAACACAATACAAACTACTTTTGGGTGGAAGATGAGAGTCAGCGTATTGGCGATTTAATTATTCCCAATGCATTTTGGAATAGTGTTAGAAAATCGCCGTTATATTTTATAGATATACCTTTTGAAAATAGATTGAACTTTATACTTCAATCCTATGGCAATCTTGAGATAGATGCTTTAAAGGAAGCCACCATTAGAATTCAAAAACGTTTTGGGCCAAATGAAACAAAGATTACATTGGCACTTTTCGAAGACAATAACATTAAAGAAGCGTTTCATAATTTACTCAACTATTACGACAAAAACTATATAACGTCGTTGCATAAACGTGAAAATGTAGAACACCTTTTACAAAAAATCGAACTTTTAGAAATTAGTCCGAAAACTAATGCTGAAATGGTTTTATCATCAATTAAAAATTAAAAACTTTGGAAGAAAAAATAAGGTTAACGCAATTTTCAAAAGGGGCTGGTTGTGGATGCAAAATTGCACCAAATGTATTGCAAGAAATGCTTTCGTCGAAAATGCCATCAATAAATTTCCCAAATTTGTTGGTGGGCAATAACACCAATGATGATGCGGCAGTTTATGATATTGGCGGTGGTAAATCAATTATATCTACAACAGATTTTTTTATGCCTATTGTAGATGATGCATTTAATTTTGGACAAATTGCTTCAGCAAATGCGATAAGTGATGTTTACGCAATGGGCGGAAAGCCATTGATGGCTGTGGCTATATTAGGTTGGCCAATTGAAAAACTATCTACTGAATTGGCACGTCAAGTGTTGGATGGTGCACGTGATATTTGTTCAAAAGCAGGAATACCCTTGGCTGGTGGACATACCATTGACACACAAGAACCGATGTTTGGATTAGCAGTAACAGGAATTGTTGACACATCAAAAATCAAAAAAAACAACACGAGTAAAGAAGGCGATTTATTATTCATTACAAAGCCAATAGGAGTAGGCATTTTAGCCACCGCACAAAAAAGAGATGTAATTGAAGGTGGGCATCTTACAAAGATGATTTCCCAAATGACCACACTAAATTCATTGGGCGAAAAATTAGCTGAAATAGATGGAATTACTGCTGTTACAGATGTTACAGGTTTTGGCTTACTTGGACATTGTATAGAAATGGCAGAAGGCGCTGATTTGTCGATAGATTTATTTTATTCAAAAATTCCAGTTATTGAAGGCGCAAAAGAATATCTTTCAAAAAGAATTGTACCAGATGCAACTTATAGAAACTGGAACAGTTATTCTGCAAAAACCAGTTTTGAAAAAGGGGTGAATGTGATGGAAGCATTTAATTTATTGCCTGATCCACAAACCAATGGTGGCTTATTATTTAGCGTCAATCCAAATGCTTTTGAAGAAGTAGTAGCATTGCTCAAACAAAATGGGTTAGAAAATTTTATTGAACCTATTGGTGTTTTTGTTGCCCAAAAAGAAAAAGCGATAGAAGTAAAGCTATAAAGGTTTAAAAGTTTAACGGTTTAATTTGCTGCGCGGGTTTAAGGAGTAGAAGTTTAATGGTTTAATTCGCTTCGCTGGTTTAAGGTGAAGCAATCACAATATTTCAATTGATAATCTGTTTTAAAGTAAACCATCAATTTTTGCAGCGAGGTTTTTATCCTTATCGGTAATTATATTTCCAGCATCGTGGGTGCTAAGCCATATCTCTACAGTGTTGTATACGTTGCTCCATTTTGGATGATGGTCCATTTTCTCTGCTTCTAATGCCACTCTTGTCATAAACGCAAAAGCTTCAGAGAAGTTTTTAAATTGAAATTTTTTATACAAAACATTATTGTCGTTTGTCCACATGATTAAAAGATTAAGTGTTGTTTGTTTTTAATTTTTTCTTGATCCATTTCTATAACAAACTGAACAGAAGGCATCAATTTAATTGTTTTTTGAAGAGCCTCTAATTCTTTCAATGTAAAATCTTCGCCTTTAATCATCCAAATAAAATCGAGGTGCTTAAACTCTGGAAGTAAATATTCGCCATTGTTTTGATTATGATAAATGTAATATACCAAACTCGTTTGAGGAATTTGGTATTCGTAAATCGAAAAGAAATAATTCCTGGTTTTTTTTTTAAGTTCTATTTCAAGTTCGCTATTTAATCTAAATGTAAATCCAAGTTGCTGGTTGATATGCCAAATAAACTGATAGTTTTTTAATGATGACACAACTCCCAATACATGAGAATCCTCAAAAAATGCATCGGCTAAATCATCGTTGGATATTTTTAGTTTCATGATGGAGTAATTAAGCCAAAAGTAAAAATTTAAACGTAAAACCGCCTAGTTCTTTTTTTGATTTACTTTTTACTGTCAATAAAATTAAAACTATCGATTTAAAATCTAGAATACAATACAATATTACTGGATGCTTGATACCAAACCTCAAACCCGAAACATTTTAACCCCTACCATTATAAATAATCCAACATCCTCCAAATTCAAACGCTAACTTTCAAATTAAATATTCATCTTTGCGTTCAAAGAAAAAATCTATAATACATGAGTATTTTTGAAGTCGTTGGTGGAAAAAAACTTTCAGGTACAATTCAACCTCAGGGGGCCAAAAACGAAGCGCTGCAAATTATAAGTGCCGTTTTGTTAACAAAAGAACCTGTTGTTATTCAAAACATCCCCGATATTATTGACGTAAACTTATTGATTGAATTATTAAAAGAAATCAATGTAAAAGTAAACCGCACAGATCGTCAAACTTGTACTTTTCAAGCAGATGATGTGGATGTAGATTACCTTTCCAGTGAGGCGTTTCACAAAAAAAGTGGTCGATTAAGGGGTTCGGTAATGCTTGCTGGTCCATTACTTGCTCGTTTTAAAAAAGCGTATTTACCAAAACCAGGAGGTGATAAAATAGGCAGAAGAAAATTAGATACGCATATCATCGGCTTTCAAAAATTAGGTGCCGATTATTTTTATGATGAAAACGCAAATTGTTTTCAGTTAAAAACAGCTGGTTTGAAAGGTACATTCATGCAATTGGATGAGCCAAGTGTAACTGGAACCGCTAATATTTTAATGGCTGCTAGTTTGGCCGAAGGAACCACCACCATTTATAATGCAGCTTGCGAACCTTACATTCAACAACTTTGTAAGATGCTCAACAGAATGGGCGCAAAAATTGAAGGCATAGGAAGTAACATGCTTATTATACAAGGGGTTGAAACTTTAAATGGTACAACACATACCATGCTGCCGGATATGATTGAAGTGGGAAGTTTTATTGGCATGGCCGCCATGACGCAAAGTGACATCATTATAAAAAATGTAGGCTTAAAAGAACTAGGCGTTATCCCAGAAAAGTTTCAACAATTGGGCATAAAAATGAATTTCAATGATGATGATATTCATATTCCTGCTCAAGATATTTATGAAATTCAAACCTATCTTGAAGGCGGTATTCCCACCATTTACGACCATCCTTGGCCAGGATTAACACCCGATTTATTAAGTATAATTTTGGTAACGGCTATTCAGGCAAAAGGCAGTGTGCTTATCCATCAAAAAATGTTTGAAAGCAGATTGTTCTTTGTAGATAAACTAATTGAAATGGGTGCACAGGTTATTTTATGTGATCCGCATCGTGCCGTAGTAGTTGGTATGGAAAGACAAAAAAAATTAAGGGGAATTACCATGAGCTCACCTGATATTCGTGCCGGAGTAGCATTATTAATTGCTGCATTGAGTGCAGAAGGGAAAAGCGTTATTCAAAATATTGAACAAATAGATAGAGGGTATCAATATATAGACGAGCGTTTAAAAGCGTTGGGTGCCGAAATCATCCGCAAGGATTAAGAAACCATCATTAAAAAGAATAGCCTGCAATGTAAATTGTTGGCTATTTTGTAAACATTATTTTTTATTTTAGGCGTAGCAAAAATGGAAACTAAACATCAGAAAATATTAATTATTACCGCACCTTCCGGAGCTGGAAAAACATCGATTACCCATTTTTTAATGCAAGAGTTTCCGGAGCTTACTTTTTCAATATCAGCAACAACCCGAAAGCCGAGAGCAAATGAAGAAGATGGAAAAGATTACTATTTTATTTCGCCCGAGTTGTTTAAATCTAAAATTCAAAAAAAAGAATTTGCAGAATGGGAAATGGTATATGAAGGGAAATATTATGGTACGTTAAAATCGGAGCTCAAACGTATTTGGTCGTTAAACAAAGTGCCAGTTTTGGATATTGATGTAAAAGGAGCGTTGCATATTCAGCAGCAATATCCCGAAAACACAATGAGCATTTTTGTGGAACCACCATCAGTAGATGAACTTAAAAAAAGATTGTTATCAAGAGGAACAGAAACCGAAGAGTCACTCAACGCACGCATCAATAAAGCATCTTACGAAATTGGATTTAAGGAACATTTTGATAAAATTATCGTTAATAATGTTTTAGAGAATGCTTGTAATCAGGCAAAAGAAATTCTTGCCGAATTTTTGAAAAACTGATCATATCAAACAAACGTTTAAATATTTTATATGAATTGGATTTCACTGCTTGCCATAATTAGTTCGCTTTTATTAATTGCTTTTTTTTATGGAATTGAAATCGCATTTATTTCGGTAAACAAATTATCCATAGAGTTAAAGAAAAAGCAAGGAACTATAAGCGGAAAGACTTGGAGTCGTTTTTCTGAAAACTCAACCCGATTTATTGGAACACTTCTAGTAGGGTTAACGATTTTGTCCGTTGTTTATGGATTACTTATTGGAGATATGCTTCTTCCAGTTTGGAATTGGATAAAAAATTTGTTGCCCGAATCTGCATCTGATTACATCAGCTACATTCAATTATTGGTTGAAACCATTTTATCTACTACCATTTTATTGTTTACTGTTTTTATTGTAAGAACTTTCTTTAGAATAAAGAACGAGCAAATTATTCACTCTGTTTTTATCAGCAAATTGATGAATTTTTTTTATCAACTTTTTTCGTCTTTTGCAGCTTTGTTGGTAAATATTTCTGAATGGATTTTGAAATACATTTTTAATGTAAAAATTAAAAACAAAAAAGAAGCATTTACCAAATTAGACCTTGAACATTTTTTTCAGCAAAATAAAAATCAAGAAATCGAAGAAGCATCAGAACATAATAAGAAATTATTTGAAAATGCTTTGTCTTTAAGTGATACCAAAATTCGTGCTTGCTTATTGCCTAGAAAAGAAATTATTGCCGTAGAAAAAGATACCAGTATTGCTTCAATAAAAGAAAAATTTATAGAAACGAAGTTGAGTAGAATTATTGTTTTTGAAAACAATATCGACAATATCATCGGATATATACATCACCTAGATTTGTTTAAAAATCCAGCTACGACTATAGAAATTCTTCATCCTATTGCGGCTGTACCAGAAACAATGAGCGCTACTGATTTGATGAATAAATTTACCAAAGACAGAAAAAGCATTGCTTGGGTAGTTGATGAATTTGGTGGAACCGCAGGTATTGTAACTATGGAGGATTTGCTTGAAGAACTTTTTGGGGAGATAGAAGATGAATATGATACAACAGAAAATTTTGTTGAAAAACAATTGGCAGAAGATGAATATCTATTTAGCGGAAGAATCGAACTAGACTACATTGAACAGAAATACCAACTTAATTTTTATGGTACAGAAGGCGCAGAAACGCTTTCGGGATTTATCATTCAAAATAATAATGCCATTCCAAAACAAAAACAAAAAATCATTATTGGCAACATCGAGTTTGATATACTTCATGTAAGCGATACTCGAATTGAAATGGTAAAAGTTAGATTATTGAAATAACAGATTATGATTATCGCTTTTCAAATTGCAAATACAACATCGGATTTTAATTACAATTGCTTTATACAACTTGCATTAAAATATCCTACGCAGCAGTTTATAATGCTACATCAAAAAAATCATGTAGTTAAAAAAGAAATGCCTTCAAATATTAAACCCGTAAAATTAAAATACGCCCATAATACAGGTGTTTATCATAGCGTTTTAAATCAAATTCAACTACGCGCTTATTTAAAAAAATATAAAGTAGATTATTATTTCAGTTCAAATGAATCAACGATTCCTGTAAAAGGGATTACAAAAATTGTATTGATTCATCAAACAAAAGCCATCAAACAAAAACAGAAATTTAAAAAAACCAATTATGCTGATTTTTTAATTGCCACGAATGAAACGGTACATGATAAAATAATCAAAACCATTCCGGAATTAAAAAGCAAAGTCAACATAATTCACTATGGTGTTGAAAAAATGGAAGCCCTTTCCATAGAAGATTGCACCAAAATAAAACAACAGTTTACAGACGAAAAAGACTTTTTTATAGCCATTCAAAAAGGATGTTCAAGTGCTCAATTGTTGATGCTATTAAAATCTTTTTCTGCGTTTAAAAAATGGCAACAATCTAATTTTAAATTGGTTATCTATCTAGATGAAAAACAATTAAAAAGTTCGAAGAAATTACTGGCCAATTATAAATATCGTTCTGATGTTTTATTGATAAACAAATCGGAAGATTATACAGCATTGTTTGGGGCTGCTTATGTTACTTTATTTGGAGGAAATGAATCTTCTTTTATGGAGATGAATCAACTTGCTTTCAAATACAAAGTTCCGATGTTGCTTCCAGAAGATGAACATTACCATTCGATTGCTAAAAATGCAGCCGTTTATTGCGATTTATCAGAAAAAGCCATTTCCGATAATTTGATATTGCTGTATAAAGATGAGGCCCTTAGAAATTCAATAATAGATCACATGAAAAAACAATCCGAAAAAATTCAATGGGAAGATGTTTCTGAAAAACTATGGGATTGGATAATCAACAAAAAAGCATAGAATAGTATAACTTTGACAAAATTTTTTTATGCAAAAATCAACCATAACAATAGATGTAATGCTGGATCCGAATAAGATTCCAGAACAAATAAATTGGCAAGCGTCCGATAGTTCGGCGGAAATGACTCAAAAATCAAAAGCCATGTGTTTGGCTTTTTGGGATGCAGCTGATCAAACCGCAATGCGTATTGATTTGTGGACAAAAGACATGATGGTAGATGAAATGGGTGATTTCTTTTACCAAATGATGATGAGTATGGCCGACACATTTGACCGTGCTACACAACAACACGAATTAACAAGCGAAATGAAAACATTTGCAAAACAATTTCATCAGAAATTTAAAGCGCAAATGATAAACGAACAATCATCTAATTAAAAAATATAAAAATGGCATTAGAACAACAAATTATGGCTGAAATGAAGGAAGCCATGAAATCAAAAAATGAAGCAGCGTTAAGAGGATTAAGAGCAATAAAAGCTGAAATCATTAAAGCCAAAACAGAACCAGGCGCTTCTGGAGAAATTGATGAAGCAACTGAATTGAAGTTTTTACAAAAAATGATGAAACAACGTAAAGACTCGCTTGATATTTTCGAAAAACAAGGAAGAGAAGATTTAGCGGTAAAAGAAAGAGAAGAAATGGCGGTAATCGAAAAGTTTTTACCCAAGCAAATGACTGAAGCTGAAATAAAAGCAGCGATTCAAATAATAATTACTGAAACTGGTGCATCAACTGCAGCAGATTTAGGAAAAGTAATGGGTGTTGCTTCAAAACAATTGGCAGGAAAAGCAGACGGTAAAACCATCAGCAGTTTGGTAAAAGAGATGTTGGGATAAAACCTAAGCGCAGTTTGGCTTTTCAATGTTATTTGAGATGATCATTTTAAATAGCCCATCGCATTAACATAACCCACCGTTTTAAAATAGCCCACCGTTTTAACATAGCCCACCGTTTTAACGGTGGGAAATAAATCACGTGCCATGTACATTGATATAATTTTTGTTTTTATAGTTGCTTTAGCTTGTTATAAAGGCATAAAAAAAGGGTTTATAGGGTCCATTATTTCATTTACTGCTTTTTTTATTGGATTTTTCATTGCCACCAAATTTGCAGCCACTGTTGCTGTTTATTTAACTAAGCACCAATGGGTAAACAATAAATGGATTCCTTTTTTATCATTTATTCTTGTATTGACACTTGTGTTTTTAGCCCTGCACCTATTGGGCAAAATCCTTGAAAAATCAGCGGAACTAATCATGTTGGGTTGGTTTAATAAATTAATTGGATTACTGCTTTATTTATTGATGTATGGCTTGTTTTACAGCATGATTTTATATTATCTCAATCAATTGAATTTATTGTCAGATAACCAAAAAAACGCCTCTTTTTTTTATAATAAGCTAGCGCCAATTGCACCCATGGTTATAGATCAAATTGGAAATTGGATTCCAATTTTTAAAAACATGATTCATCAGCTAGAAGATTATTTTAAAACTGTTTCAAACAAACCATAGTTAATTTTTTCATGTTGTCTTTCATTTACCGTAATTTTAACCCAAATAAAGTTTAAACATTAACTTTATACGATAAATAATTAGTTTTTAAGTATGGCGTATACAATAAAAGAAGATGGAAAATTCAAATTCTTAGAAGAAGGCGAAGGTGAGGTGTTGATGTTATTACATGGACTTTTTGGGGCTATGAGCAATTTCGAACCCCTAATTGAACATTTCAAACATACCCATAAGGTTGTGGTACCCATGTTGCCCCTTTTGGAGCTTGATTTGTTACACACATCTGTTGGTGGATTAAAGAAATTTGTATCAAAATTTATTGACCATAGAGGGTATGATCATATTCATTTAATGGGCAATTCATTGGGTGGACATGTGGCATTGGTTTATGCATTAAATAAACCCGAAAAAATCAGATCGCTTATTTTAACTGGAAGCTCAGGCTTGTTTGAAAATGGAATGGGCGACTCGTATCCAAAACGTGGCGATAAAGAATACATTAGAAATAAAACGTCGCTTACTTTTTACGATCCTGCTTTAGCTACGGAAGAATTGGTAAATGAAGTATTTGAAATCACCAACAACAGACTTAAAGTAATAAAAATCATTGCCCTTGCAAAAAGTGCCATTAGAAATAATTTAGGCGAAGAGCTTAATCAAATTAAAATTCCAACTTGTTTAATTTGGGGAAATAATGATACCATTACACCTCCGTTTGTGGGTGAAGAATTTCATAAGTTAATCCCAAATAGTGAATTGCATTTTATAGATAAATGTGGTCACGCGCCAATGATGGAAGTACCAGAAACCTTCAATGAAATCTTAGAAGTGTTTTTGAAAAAAATGGCATTACCACAAAATAAATAATTCATTTTAAATGAATTAAATCGTCCGCTATGCTAACTGCACAATTAATCAATTTTGGTATTCCCCAATTACAATTGGACGATTCCGTTGGAAAAGCGAAGCAATTGATTAATGATTTTAAGTTAACGCACTTACCCATAGTTTCTGATAAAAAATTTCTTGGTTTAATAAGCGAAGAAGATTTGCTAGATATAGACGAAGATAAAATCACCATTGAAAAAATACAGGATCAATTTTTACTGTTTTACATTCAAGAGGATGTACATTTTTTAAATGCCATCAATTACTGCAATCAATATGAAACCAATGTAGTTCCGGTTATAGATAAAAATGCCGAATTCATGGGCGTAATTACCACAGAGAATCTTTTAAAAACAATTGGTGAATTTGCTGGTGCAAATGAAATTGGCGGGTTGATTATTTTAGAAATGGAACGTATACAATTTGCCATTTCAGAAATCAGCAGAATCGTAGAAAGTAATGATTGTACAATTTTGCATTTGAATACAACCACCGATCCAATTACAGGATTACTAACGGTTACATTACATATCAACAAAAAAGAAATCGCCTCTATTGTAGCAACATTTGAAAGATATGAATACAATGTGATTCACCATTTTGGGGTGAAAATTTATGAAGACAAATCAGATGTCAATTATAGAAATTTGATGAATTACCTCGGTTTAAAATGAAAAAAATAACCACCATATTTTTTATCATTTCTATTTTTTTCTTACAATATATTCATGCCCAACCCAAACATAATAATTTAATATTTGATTCTACATTTTTTGAATCATTACATACTGATACTGTTCGTTTATTAAATGTTCATTCGATAAAAATTACAGGAAATAAAAAAACGAAAGATTATATCATTCTTCGGGAAATGCAATTGAAAATGGGGCAGCAAATAAAAGCGGCACATTTACTTAAAAAAATAAACACTTCACAAGAACTCATTTACAATACAAATTTATTTTCCATTGTAACCGTTACGCCTGTTATGGTTAACAATGAAGATGTAGATATTCTAATTGAAGTTTTGGAAAGATGGTACATTTATCCAACACCATATTTAAAACTTACCGATAGAAATTTTAACGACTGGTGGGTAACGCATAATCATGACTTCAACCGGGTAACTTATGGTTTAAAATATGCTGATTTTAATTTGAGTGGCAGAGGCGATCAACTGAATATTTATTTATTAACGGGCTATGCCAGAAATATTGCAATTTCTTATTCAGCACCTTATAGCAATTCAAAACTTACAGAAGGTTTTTCCATTGCAATGGGCTATGCTCAAAACAAAGAGATAGATTACAAAACAACCTACAACCACAAATCGCTTTTGTACAAATCTAAAAATTTTGATAGAACATCATTTAGTGCAGTGGCTGCTTATAGTGTGCGGAAAGGGTTTTATAAAAAACAAACCTTTAAAATTCAATATAGTTTTATTGATGTAAATGACAGTATAATTTCAACTGCTTATAACCCTAAATATTTCAATTCAAATAAGGCGAATATTGGCTTCATGGATTTTATATATAGCTATCAATTTCTAAAATTAGACAACATCAATTATCCGTTAAAAGGAAAAGCATTAAATGTTTCATTGGTAAAGCGTGGGTTTGGAATATCGGGTGGAATAAATATGTTTCAGTTGGATTTGGCATGGCGTAAGTATTACACATTGCCTCATCATTTTTATATGAATGTTCAACTTTTTTCAAAAATAAAATTACCATTTACCCAACCGTTTATAAACCAACGTGCATTTGGATTTGGCGAATATTATTTAAATGGTTTGGAATATTATGTGATTGATGGTGTGGCAACGGCAATGGCAAAATATAATTTGAGTAAAAAAATAGCTGCTTTTAAAATCAAGATGCCTTTTAAAATTAAACAAGTTCCCTATTTACCTTTTTCATTTTATGCTAAAACCTATTTAAATACTGGATTTGCTTACAACAAGCCCAATGGCAGCGGCATGTTAAATGACCGACTTTTATACACAACTGGTGTAGGATTAGATGTTATAAGTTTGTATGATTTAAGGTTAAGTGCCGAGTTTAGTATGAATCAATTACATGAAAAGGGGTTATTTTTACATTTAAGAAGTATTTTATAAAGTATTTATTTTAGAAAAAATGAAAATTGCTATATATAGTCGCGGCGTAGAAAATGATCAACTTAAAGACATTCATAAGTTGTTTGAAGAGCTCATTAAAAATGGTGTTGAGCCCGTATTTTTTCAGGATTTTTTCAATCAATTTTATTCATCTGTAGATTTAAACAATCAATATTCAACTTTCAATGCTTTTGAAGATTTGGACAGTAGTATTGATTGTGTATTGAGTTTAGGTGGTGATGGTACGATGTTGGATACCGTAACTATGGTGCGCAATTCGGGTATTCCAGTACTTGGGATTAATTATGGTCGATTGGGTTTTTTGGCCAATATTGGTAGAGATGAAATTCAGGGTGTCATAGATGCTATTGCCGAAAGAAAATATGTACTCGATAAGCGAACATTAATCCATCTTGATGCCAATGTACCTCTATTTGGAGATACACCTTATGCATTGAATGAGTTTTCAATTCACAAAAGAGATATATCGCCAATGATAAAAATTCATACCTATTTAAACGGTGAATTTTTAAATACTTATTGGGCTGATGGTATTATTGTAGCCACACCAACAGGTTCTACGGGTTATTCATTAAGCTGTGGCGGTCCAGTTGTTTTTCCAGAAAGCAATAGTTTTGTAATTACGCCAGTAGCGCCGCATAATTTAAATATCCGACCAATTGTAGTGCCAGACGATAATATCGTTTCTTTTGAATTAGAAGGAAGAACGGATGATTTTTTAGTAACGCTCGATAGCAGAAAAGAAATCGTAAGTAAAGAAGTTCAATTGGCTGTGAAAAAAGAAACCTTCGATATCAAGCTGGTTCGTCTTAATGAAAATAATTTTTTACAAACCTTACGCAGTAAGCTAAGCTGGGGTTTGGATAAGCGCAATTAATTCAAAACCATTTTTCAATATTCAATTCATGTTCAAGAAATCAAAAAAAATAAAATTGATATTTTTTATTTATTGGTTTCTGTTGCTTTATATTTTTTCTGCGTTGATATGGTGGTATATCGCATTAAGCAGACAAAATATGTCAATGGCTAATTTTAAAAAAAATGAGATTAGCAAAGAAGATGCTGCATATGTGATTAAAATTGCTCAAATAGAAGCAGAACAAAAAAGAAAGACAGCACAATATCTTGGTGAAGGTTCCATATTTTTTCTATTAATTTCTGCAGGGGCAATTTTTTTATTTCGCGCAGTTAATAAGCAACTCATCATTAGCAGACAGCAACAAAATTTTATGGTTGCCATTTCACATGAATTAAAAACGCCAATAGCTGTTACTAAATTAAATTTAGAAACACTTCAAAAGCGTCAACTAGATGAAGTGCAGCAGTTTAAGATTATCAGCAATACTATTCAGGAGTCCAATAGAATGAATGCGCTTTGTAATAATCTGTTGCTTTCTTCTCAAATGGAAGCAGGTGCGCATCAATACACTCCAGAAAAGTTAGATGTTAAGGAAATATTAGAATCTGTAGTTTCAGATTTTATAAATCGATTTCCCAATCGTGAAATTCAGTTTTTCAACAATGGTTCTTTGCACGTAATGGGAGATGTATTTTTATTGCAAATGACATTTAATAATTTAATCGATAACGCCATTAAATATTCGCCCAAAGACCAGCCCATTACCATCAAAATAGAAAATCAGCAAAATCAATGTAGCATTACATTTGCAGATTATGGTGCAGGAATTGCAGATGTTGATAAAAAGAAAGTATTTGAAAAATTTTATCGCATTGGTACCGAAGCCACGCAAAAAGCAAAAGGCACAGGATTGGGTTTGTATTTGGTTCATCGAATTATTAAAGCACATAAGGGTAAAATATTTATAACAGATAACGAACCGAATGGAGCCAAATTTGTTATACAATTAAAAACGGTTGCTTAAAACATGTCACTAAAAAAACATTCCATTTTACTTGTAGAGGATGAAGAAAATCTTCAAGAAGCGTTAAAGCTAAATCTTGAATTGGAAGGGTATGAAGTAACCGCATGTGCTGATGGCTTGGAAGCATTAAAAATTTTATCACAAGAGCATTTTGATTTAATGGTGTTGGATGTGATGCTTCCTGAGTTGGATGGCATTTCAGTTTGTGAATCGGTAAGACTTCAACAAAACCCAATTCCAATTTTAATTTTAAGTGCAAAAAACAGTAGTGCTGATCGAGTGTTGGGCTTAAAAATGGGTGCTGATGATTATCTTAACAAGCCATTTAATTTAGAAGAGCTTTTACTAAGGGTAGAAAAATTAATCAAGAAAAACGACCAGCTTTCTTTAAAAACAAACGTTCCAGAATTATACAGTTTTGGAAAAAATAAAATCGACTTTAATGGTTTATTGGCCACCAATTCTGTTGGACAAGAAATTCATCTTACCAAAAAAGAAGCGATGCTGTTGAAGTTGTTGATTGACCATAAAAACGAAGTGGTAACCCGAGAAAAAATATTACAAGCTGTTTGGGGTTATAATGTATTTCCAACTACAAGAACCATTGATAACTTCATTTTGAACTTTAGAAAATATTTTGAAAAAGATCAAAAGAATCCAAAATACTTTTTATCCATTAGAGGAATGGGATATAAATTTTCTACGCATTAAATCATCACAAATCACCCAATTGCGGACGAATGGTGATTTCTTCTACCACCGCTTGAGGCGATAGTGTAGAGGCTGCAAAAACCATTTTTGAAATGTCTGTGGCTTCCATAATTCTCTTATTACTATTATCAAAATCTCCCCAAGAATCAGTAAGTACCGCTCCTGGGAAAACGGCAGTAACCTTTATGCCATGAGGTTTCATTTCGTGTCTTAAATTTTGACTAAAACCGTTGATTGCAAATTTGGTTATGCTATATATTCCGCCACCATCATAAGCTCGTAGTGCAGCAATAGAGCATACGTTGAATATATGTCCACGCTTTTGAGCAATCATTGAAGGCAGCAATTTCTTTGTTAAATAGTACGCACTAAAGAAATTCAGGTTCATCATGTTATTAAAATCTTCTTCGCTGGCATCCATTGTATTTCCTGGCGTATATACGCCCGCGTTATTAATCAAAACGTCTGGTGTAAATTTATTTAAACAGAAATTAGCAAATCCTTCCACCTCCGTTTTTACAGACAGATCCGCAGCAAAAACATCAACTGTACAAGCAGGAAATTTTTCTACAATTTCTGTTTTCGTTTTATTTAAATGTTCCACATTTCTGGCACACAAAATAATATGAGATGAGGTAGCAGCAAATTCAAATGCCATCGCTTTTCCCATTCCCCTACTTCCTCCTGTAATAATGATGTTCATGTGATAATGATTAATTTAAAAGTCAAAATTATTAATACGCTCTTTTCACTTTGTTTCTTTTGAGTTTATTTTCAATAATTGTTTATTACTTATCTTCACAAAAGGTAAAGATATTATTCATTTTCCACACTTTAAATAAGTTCATGCGCAAGTACAATCATCTTTTTTTTGATTTAGATCACACGTTGTGGGATTTTGATGTTAACGCAAAAATGTCGCTAATCGATATTTTCGAAGAGTTTGAATTGCATAAAAAAATCGATGGCCAATTCGATTTGTTTTATGAAAAATATTTGCACCACAACAAGATATTATGGGAACGTTATCAAAATGGATTTATTAATGCCGAAGAATTAAAATGGCGCAGAATGTGGCGCACGTTACTCGAATTTAAAGTTGGTGATGAATCACTTTCAAAATCATTAAGCGCAAGGTTTTTAGAAATATTACCTACAAAAAAAGAATTGTTTCCGCACACGGTTGAAATTTTACAATATCTAAAGGAAAAAAAATATACCATGCATTTAATTACCAATGGTTTTGAAAAAACGCAATGGAGTAAAATTAAAAATAGCAATATAGATCAATATTTTACGCACATGATTACTTCAGAAGCGAGCAATAGCATGAAGCCGGAAAAAGAAATATTTGAATACGCACTTAACAAAGCAAATGCAAGTTTATCGGAATCTATAATGATTGGAGATAATCAATCTGCGGATATTAAAGGAGGTATTGATGCTGGGATGGATACCATTTTTGTAAATCACATCAATGAGGAATCCACTTTAAATCCAACGTATGTAATAACGCATCTTAATCAGTTGGAACAGATATTTTGAGGATAGGGAAAAAAGTAGGGGTTGAAAAAAGTAAGGGTTGAATATATTCAACCCCTACATGTCCTTTTCAATTAGTTTTTCAACTCTTCAGTTTTTTCAATTTTGTCTTTGCTGCAAGATTTAGATTTATTGCAACAAGTTTTACCTTTTGCACATTTTTTCTTTTTGTCTTGAGTTGGACCAGCAAATGATACAGCACTTACTAATAAAGCAGCAGTTGCTAATAAAAATATTTTTTTCATAATTAAAAATTTAAGAATCTAAAAGTAGCCAATAAACTTAAAAAATACAAAGAAATAGTTGTTAAAATTATAAAGTTGCAATGATGGTTACACCACCTTGAACAACCTGGTTTAAGCTAACATTGAGTTTGGTTCCAATAGGCAAAAGCAAATCTACGCGGCTACCAAATTTAATGAAGCCCAACTCTTGAGATTGAGATACCTGCTCGCCAACTTTTAAATAGTTTACAATTCTTTTGGCCACAGCGCCAGCAATTTGTTTTACCAGGATTGATTTTTCTCCTTTTTTAATTACAACAGAATGACGTTCATTTTCAGTTGATGATTTGGGATTCCAAGCCACAAGGTATTTTCCTTTATGATATTGATTATACAACACTTCTCCGCTTATTGGGTTTCTGTTTACGTGCACATTTGCAGGACTCATAAAAATAGAAACCTGTAAAACTTTTGCTTTAAAATATTCTTCATCAAATACTTCTTCCATTACCACCACTTTTCCATCACAAGGCGAAACCACAGCACCTTCGTTAATGGTTAGTTTACGATTGGGAATTCTGAAAAAAGAAACGATAAATAGCCAAAAAATCAATGAAATTGCTAAAATTGAAGTTGAAATCCAGCAAAATTCAGCGCATAAAAATTTAAACGCTACAACATTGATCAAAGCAAGTAAAAAACCTACTACCAAAATTGTTCTATACCCTTCGCGATGTACGGTCATAATAAAAAATTTAGCTGCAAATGTAATGAATCAGC
>CANFUJ010000006.1 GCA_947450165.1 Chitinophagaceae bacterium | reverse complement strand
TTGTAAGGTCAGATTTGTTTATTGTTCAACCCTTACAAATGTGTTTTAAAAATTGAACTAATAAACGACTACTTCTCCTCCTGAATTGCTTCAGATTTGAATAACGTTTACTAGCTACCTCAATTTTTACAACAAAAATTTCGTTTCAATTGTTATTATAATTGTTCATTAAGGTTCTATTATTTGAATCTTATATAAAACATAAAGCATTATGAATTATAACATCAAAGACCTTTTAAAAGAAAGGATTTTAATTATTGATGGCGCAATGGGTACAATGATTCAGCGTCATAAACTTGAAGAAGCAGATTACCGTGGCGCACGATTTGCAAACTGGCATAAGGATGTAAAAGGAAATAATGATTTATTGAGCATTACGCAACCCGACATTATTATTGGGATTCACAAACAATATTTGGATGCGGGTGCAGATATTATTGAAACAAATACATTCAGCAGCACAACCATTGCGCAAGCAGATTATGATATGCAAGAACTAGCGTATGAATTAAACGTGGCTTCTGCAAAATGTGCGCGTATTGCTGCGGATGAATACACGGCTCAAAACCCGGATAAACCTAGATTTGTGGCTGGCGCTATTGGACCTTTAAATAAAACGCTTTCACTTTCTCCAGATGTAAATAACCCAGGATATCGTGCAGTAACTTTTGATGAAGTAGCTATTGCATATGAAGAACAAATAAAAGGTTTGGTAGATGGAGGCGTAGATGTATTATTGGTTGAAACCATTTTTGATACGTTAAATGCTAAAGCTGCTATTTATGCTATAAAAGATTTCTTTAGAAAAAATAACTTACCCGAACTACCGATCATGATTAGTGGCACCATCACCGATGCAAGTGGTAGAACGTTAAGCGGACAAACGCTTGAAGCGTTTTATATTTCTTTAATACACGCAAACCCTTTGAGCATTGGTTTGAATTGCGCACTTGGAGCAAGCGAAATGCGTCCACATATTGAAGAGTTGTCGTCTATTGCTAAGTGTTACACATCGGCTTATCCTAATGCAGGATTGCCAAACGCGTTTGGTGAATATGATGAGCAACCACACGAAACAGCGCATATCATTGAAGAATGGGCAAAAGAGGGATTTGTAAATATTGTAGGTGGATGTTGTGGAACAACCCCAGATCATATCAAACACATTGCAGAAGAAGTGAGTAAATTTAAACCGAGGGAGTTGCCTGTGGTTTTAGATTGATAAGAAAAACCAATTGAAACAAAAAGACACTAATCGAAAATGCTTCCAACCTTTTGAACTCATTGAACTCATTGAACCTTTTGAACGTCTGAAATTTTTTTATGAAACAACATATCAACCCATACCTCAGATTAAGTGGCCTAGAACCATTAATCATTCGCCCAGAAACCAACTTTGTAAACGTGGGGGAGCGTACTAACGTAACCGGTAGTAAAAAGTTTGCACGTTTAATTCGTGAGGGATTATTTGAAGAGGCGCTTTCTGTTGCTCGTCAACAAGTAGAAAGTGGCGCACAAATTTTAGACATCAATATGGATGATGCCTTACTAGAAGGCGTATCAGCAATGACTACATTTTTAAATCTGTTACAAGCGGAACCAGACATTGCAAAGATTCCAATCATGATTGATAGCAGTAAATTTGAAATCATAGAAGCTGGATTGAAATGTGTACAAGGAAAATGTATTGTAAACTCAATATCGATGAAAGAAGGAGAAGAGAAATTCATCGAGCAAGCGATTATCTGTAAAAACTTTGGTGCGTCTGTAATTGTAATGGCCTTTGATGAAGTAGGGCAAGCGGACACCAAACAAAGAAAAGTAGAGATTTGTCATCGTGCATATAAAATACTAACCGAGCAAGTTGGCTTTGCTCCGGAAGAAATCATTTTTGATCCCAATATTTTTGCAATAGCAACAGGAATCGAAGAGCATAATAATTATGCGGTAGATTTTATTGAAGCTACTAGAGAAATAAAAAAGTTGATGCCATTAACCAAAGTGAGTGGTGGCGTGAGTAATGTGTCGTTTTCATTTAGGGGAAATGATCATGTGAGAGAAGCGATTCATAGTGTGTTTCTATTTCATGCCATAAAAGCAGGAATGGATATGGGTATTGTAAATGCAGGACAGCTGGTAATTTACGATGATATTGAACCAACATTAAAAGAGCTTTGTGAAAATGTAATTTTAAATAAAAACAACGATGATAATGGTGCAACCGAAAAGTTGATTGTGTTTGCAGATACGGTAAAAGCAAAAGGGAAAGTTGTTATAAAAGATGAAAGCTGGAGAAAAGAATCTGTAGAGAAGAGAATGGAACATGCGCTAATACACGGCATTACAGAATATATAGATGCAGATACAGAAGAAGCAAGAATTAAATATCCAAAGCCACTTGATGTAATTGAAGGACCATTAATGGATGGAATGAATATCGTAGGTGATTTGTTTGGCGCAGGAAAAATGTTTTTACCACAGGTTGTGAAAAGTGCGCGTGTAATGAAGAAAGCTGTGGCTGTGTTAACACCATTTATCGAACAAGAAAAAGAAGATAGAAGAAACAATAAAGCGGCAGGAGATTTTAATCAAGCAGATGAAAAAGGACCAGCAAAAATATTATTGGCAACCGTAAAAGGTGATGTGCATGATATTGGTAAAAATATAGTTGGTGTGGTATTGGGTTGTAATGGTTATGAGATAATAGATTTGGGCGTTATGGTTTCGGCAGATAAAATTTTAACTGAAGCACAAAAGCATAATGTTGATATCATTGGTTTGAGTGGATTGATCACGCCGTCATTGGATGAAATGGTTCACATTGCTAAAGAAATGACGCGTTTGAAAATAAACAAGCCGTTATTAATCGGAGGTGCCACCACCAGTAGAATGCACACAGCTGTAAAAATTGCACCTGAATTTGAACAAGGTGTGGTTCATGTGCTTGATGCATCTAGAAGTGTAACCGTTGCAGGAAATTTGCTTAATCAAGATTTAAAAGTTGGTTTTTTAGGAGATATAAAATCGGAATACGAAAAACTAAAACTAGATTTTGGAAATAAAAAAACAGCGAAAAAATTATTGCCGTTTAATGAAGCACAAAAAAATAGTGCCGTTATAAATTGGGAAAACTTCAACCCAGTTCAGCCAACGTTTACAGGTAATAAAGTGTTTGATAGTTATGATTATGATCTAGGAGAAATTGCAACCTACATCGATTGGCAACCATTTTTCATTGCATGGGAAATGCACGGAAAGTTTCCAGCAATTTTAGAAGACGAAATTATTGGCAAAGAAGCATCTAAGTTATATCAAGATGCACAAGCTTTATTAAAACAAATCATTGAAGAAAAATGGCTTAGTGCAAAAGGAACTGTTGGCTTCTGGGAAGTTGAAAAATCAGCACCTGATAGTGTTAACATAACGGGTACAAATATACGCCTTGAGTTTTTAAGACAACAAATTAAAAAAGCAGAAGGTCAACCTAATTTGTCGTTAGCCGATTTTGTTCATCCTGATAAAAAAGATTACATCGGCGCATTTTCTGTAACGATTCAAGGAATAGAAACACATATCAAGCGATTTGAAGACAACCTAGACGATTATAATAAAATCATTTTACAAGCACTAGCAGATAGATTGGCAGAAGCTTTTGCAGAATTAATGCATAAAAAAACCAGAACAGATTTTTGGGGATATGAACAAAATGAAGAACTATCTAACGAAGATTTAATACAAGAAAAATATTCAGGCATTCGTCCGGCTCCAGGATATCCAGCCTGCCCCGATCATACCGAAAAATACAAATTGTTTGAGTTATTGGGTGGCGAAGAAAATACAGGCATTCATCTAACAGAGTCATTAGCGATGTATCCTGCATCATCTGTTTGCGGGTGGTATTTTGCACATCCCGAAAGCAAATACTTTGGCGTTGGAAAAATTGAAAACGATCAAGTTGTAGATTATGCTAATAGAAAGGGAATGACTATTGAAGAAACAACCAAATGGTTGATGCCAATATTGGATGCTTAAGATTGTTTTAATGAAATCAAGTTAGTAGAGACATTTATTTTTTTAAAATTTCTAACTTACTTTTTTAAACCTTGAATAAATGAGCATTAAAGCCAAAGAAAAGTAATTGCCCAAAAAAAGCTTTGATAATTTCTTAAAGCTACTTTGTCGGAAACAATATTTGGTAGAAAAATAGGCAATATAAATATCTATCCTGTTATTAGGCTTATGTCCTGTTTTTCGCACTGGGTCACCAAAATAAAAAACTTAATTAAGCTCACATGAATTTCAGAGGATTTTCTTGAAAAAAATTAAAAATCTTGGAAAAATGGGCAACATATCAATCAGCCTCATATCATTAAACTAGTGTAGCGAGTTATACCGAAAAAGATTAAATAAAGAAAAAAACGCACCAAAAGAGAGTTTCCTTAGTGAGTAAATTTTCATGAATAAACTTTAGTGAAAATATTTGGCTATTTGAGTTGGGAACACGTAATATTGCAATATTGCAATATCGTAAATAAGCATAGTTTCCAATCAATAACCCTCCTCAAATAAAAATACGCAAGTGGTTTTCGTAAAAAATTTCATCTCCTTTTTCCCGCACTGGGTCTCCCAAAATAAAAATATAAAATAAGTCCACATTGAGTTTCAGAGGATTTTCTTGTAAAATATTTAAAATCGTGTAAAACAGGAAAACTACAATTTAGGCTTGTATTTTGCCCAAATGTTATCATAAAAAATTGTGTCAAAATATTATGATTACATGGTTTTATTTTCAAAAATAGAGGAAAATAGAAAGGATTGGATAGTAATTAAAAACAACTATTTGGCGACTTAACAAACCTAAATAGTTTTAAGAATCAATAATAAAATCTCGATGGATAAAATTGTAATTAACAATATAAAAACCCATACCCTAGATTTTTCTTTAGTCGCAAATTTACTTCCAACAAATCCCCCAAAAAAACTACCTACAGCTAAGCAGCTTCCATAAACCCAATTAACATCATCATTTAAAGCAAATAAACACAAAGAAACAAAACTAAAAATAAAACATAGAGCGCTTTTCATGGCATTGGCTTCTATGAAATCTAAACCGAGGTGAAGCATTAAAGAGAATAAAATAAATGTTGCGGTATCAAGTACGATTATTCCGCCCCACAAACCCAATACCAAAAAAAGAAGATACGTGACAAAGGTGATTTTTGTGGCGGGTTTTTTTATTTTTAATGGTTAGTTTTTTGAATTTGGTGATGGCGAGAAAAAAGGAAACAAATAAAGCAATTGTAATAATGGTATGAACTGCTTTTCCAGGTAAATCTTCTACAAATAATACACCAATAATCGTTCCCACAACTAAGGGTATGGAAAGCGTGATTGTTTTCTTCCAATCAATTAATTTTTGTTTGTGAAACTGAATCGTTGAGGCCAGAAACCCAACAAATACCGGTATTCGGTTGGTAGCATTGGCAATGTTGGGTGAAATGCCGAATGAAATTAAAATAGGAAGTGTAACCGCAGAGCCACTACTTACAACAGTATTTAAAAATCCACCTATAAAGCCAGCTATTATTAATAAAGCCAATTCCAAGAAACTATTCATCATTCAAAGTTATGATTTGATTTATAACGATGGAATTATGATGATGAAAATATGGTGCTTTTTATTCAAGCAGTGTGAGATTAAAAAATTGCTTTAACCGCAAATCGCAACAAAATAATTTTACTTTCTTTTGTAAACACGGCTCTTACCTCTTTATTTTTCGGATCAAAAATATAATAGTATTTATTGCCAACATCACTAGTTACATTGTAAGTATAAACATCATTTTTTTTATCATACTCCTTCCTATCTATGTAATAAGTAGATTTAAGGGTTTCAATTGTATGGGTAAACATTGTTTCTGCTTTATTCATCACAAATAATGAGCTTTCTTCATAGCCTTCACAATCCTCATATTTCTCAGAATTTTCATTCCAATAGCAATATTGTCTGTAGGTGCAGCTAAAGGAAACTTGCGCTTGAAGATTGTTTAAACCAATAAATAAAATTGTAAAAAAAATGACGAATTGTTTCATTTGGATAAAATAGTTTTTGTGGTGAGTATATTTTATTATTTCAACTAACCTTAATCCAATTGAATTAAGATTTTTTCTTTATAAAATTTAAAACCAAAGCAAGTCCAACAGATGGTCTGTAAATAACTTTTTGATTATTTTTTGGTATAATTAATGTGTTTAAAAAATCAAGTTTTAGCCATTTAGGACCTATTGAAAAACCCGAAGAAAAAGTAGCATAATTGTTTGAAGATAGATTTATTGAATTTAAAGTCGTATAACCGTATCCTCCAGAAATTCTGAAAAATTCTTTTATCAAAAAGCCTCCTTCAATTTCAAGAAAATTATTGGTTGAACTAAATAAATTATTATTTAATAGTGTAGGATTCTTTGCGTTGTATTTTCCAAAATTGCCAAACAAGCCTAAGGTTGTATTTTTTTTACCCTTACCAAGATTAAACCCAAACATAGCATTTAAATGATATGACACTTGGTTATTTACAGCATTATTGAAATTATTAAAATTGTTTACATGGTCAAATAAAAGATTTGCATTGCCGCCTAATTTTAAAGAAATTAATTTATGACGTTTTGTTTTTGTGGTTGTGGTTGTGCTATTAGACTCATTTGTTATTGTTGATTCATTCGTATAAGTAGGTTGATCATATTGATTTGAATTCTGAATAACAGGTTCGTTCTTATAGTTATTTCGCGAACTTCTTGTAAAATCTAACACACAACAATATCGGTAAGTTGTATGCGGTTTTATACTCAATCCTACTTTTTTATATGATTCATCTAAACATATATTTCTATGTCCTAAACTTGGAACGTCGTTGTCTACAAGCAATTGAAGTACTACATCTTTTCCTTGTTCATATCCATAAGAGCAGCATTCAGCATCGTATTCATTAGAACAAGAAATTCGATTATGTCCAGTTTTTCCTGATTCACCGCTTTCTTTTGCGAAACATTCTGCAAGTAAATACATGCTTTCATCAAAATATAATAATCCAACAGGTGTCTTATATTTTAGGGTAACCAACAATGATTCTTTATATGATGAGGGTGAATAATCTTTAACTTCAATAATGGCAAATTTTTGAGGATAAAGCCTCGCTAAGTTTAAATATTTTATAACTTCTTTTTCCTCATTGCTTAAGATATTAATATTCGCCGCGGTATTTGCTTTTTCTAATTCTTGTGTAGTCCAAGATTGGCTTATTCCATTTAAGCAACAACAAAAAAGTAATGCAAATAAAAGTGTTTGTTTCATGATTAGTGTTTGATTTATTTATAGCCGTTTTACATTACTACTAATTTATTTTAGGATTGATGGTTTCTTATGCAAAAATTTGTGCAATTCTCGGTTTATCGTTTGAATTGCTTGTAAGTTGTGTTTGAGTTTGTTCCAATTGGTTGATTACTTATAAATAATTTATGATTAAAAATAAGAAATCTTATTAATATTAAATTAATAATCAACTAATTATTTTGATATATAATGAAACGCAAACTTTGGGGAATATCTGCTTGCTAAACTATTTTGTAATATTGATTCATTCACTAAAACAAAACTACATTCAGAATTGGCAACCATTTAGAATTTTGAAGCGACTGTATAAGGTGATTTTCAAATTTACTTTTTTAAAATGCTTTTAAATAAGATAACGAGCATATATAGTCGGAACGAAATTCCGAAACGATATCCTCATAATTATCAGCATTAATTTCTTCTTGCTTGTTTGGAAAAAATATTTTCAAGGAATTGATATCAGTTTCAGTTGGCGCTCCCGCTTTCCATAAAAAAGATAAATCACATTCATTAACACGCGTTACACGTAATGAATAATCATCTGCATTTTCCATCAAATAAGGATCTTGCTGTTTGATGTGATGGCTACAATACTCTAGTATATGTTTTTCCATTATGATGTTGTGATAGTCATCAACAACTACTGCGTTTTCAGAAAGTTGAAAACTTAAATTTTCAAATTCCTTAATAATTTGGCACTCTATTTTTCCGCCATTTTCTTGTACCACGTCAAAATGAAATTGAATCTTATCTGATTTATTATTTGTCAAAGATTCATGCTTCCCATGCCACCTACCTTTCATTGGACCTGTTTCCAAACCTGATTTATATTTACCAGTAAAGCTTCCCTTGCCATCAAACGTCCATTCAAAAAGGCCTTGGTCTTTTTTATTTTTCCAGATGCCTTCTATTTTATTTTCGATTAAACTTCCAATGCATACCCCATCTTCTTGATAAGTTGCAGTAATGTTTACGCCATGTTGAGTGATGGTTAAATCACCATGTTGGGTTTTGTAGGTGCCTGATGGGTTCATAAAAATTTTATTAATCTAATCTTTAAATGTTTTCTTTTTCTTAATGAAGTTACAATTATCAAAATAAATTTTCAACGCTATATCCTGTTTCGCTAAAATAGTCTCGTATTAAATCAGAAACTTCATCCGAATTAATATTCAACAATGCCGCAACAATTTCTTCGTTTTCTTCACTATTGAAACGGTTTTCGTAAAGTGGCTTTAAATCAATGGCATTTATTTTTGTCACAAATATTTGTGGGCAATCAGACATGGTAAGAGAAAATGCCGACACTTCTTGCTTAACAGCATTTAAGAAATTTTCATCCTCAAAAAGACCGCTGTAAGAAATTAAGTTGGTTAAACTTTCATAACTTATTTCATTGGGCATTTTAAGCGCTGATTCAATTTTGATTGAAAAATGACCAACCTCTTCATCACCATCAGAATATCTAATATAAATTTCTAAATCACTTACGTTTTCATTATCATTATCTGAATCTGGCTTAGTTTCTAGATTAATAACGCTTTCAGAGGCTGGAGGTTTGCCATCCCATTTTCCGCGCATTGCACCTTCTTCCATACCGCTCTTATATTTTCCAATAAAACTTCCATTGCCATCAAAGGTCCATTCAAAAATCCCATATCCTTTATTATTTTTCCAAATGCCTTCTATTTTATTTTCGATTAAACTTCCAATGCATACCCCATCTTCTTGATAAGTTGCAGTAATGTTTACGCCATGTTGGGTGATGGTTAAATCACCATGTTGAGTTTTGTAGGTGCCTGATGGGTTCATAAAAATTTATTTATCCGTTTATTAAAAAATCAATAGTGCAAGATTTTGGCTCATATTCTAATTCAATCCCTTTATCTCTATGCCATGATTCATCGGGCTGAATAATTTCATTATCATAAGCAATGTAATTTGCTAATGTGGTTAAAGAATTTTCTCTGAAGTCTGCATAGTTTGCGTATGTAAGAAACATTAACTTCTTAAAATCAAATTTTTCTGTTTCGATATAAAATGTGTAATCAATAATATCATTGTGAAGAATGGTTACACTAAAATCACGCTCACAAATGCTTTCAAATGACGGAGGCGTAAACCAGGTCTCACAAAAAGTAGAACCTTCATTATTTATACCAATACCAATATCTTCAGGTAAACCAAATTCTTCACTGTTAACTTCAATAAACTTTTTTAAGGAATTGAATAAATGTTTTTCATTGTCATTTTCTGGAATATTTTCAGTGTGGTATGATGATTCATTTTTAGCAAATTCACCAAAACTTTTATCTTTAATAACCTCATTACCGTTAATTGAAATTGAGATTTTACAATCATCCTCAAAAAATGAGATGAAACCTGTTCCACATTGCCAATATTCTGCAGTATCAAAAATGGCATCATATAGTCCAAAATGATCTAAGTCGTATTCCTCTATTTCTTCGAGGAGTTTAAACAATTCAGGACAGTTTTCTTCAAGTTGGTCCATAGGAACTAAATCTCTAAAGTTCTTTCTTTCAGCTTCTCTTTCTTCCAAGGTGGTTTTTAATAGTGTCTGCAAAAAATCTTGTTCAGTCTCAATTGACTCGTCTGAAATGGATAAAACAGTTTTCAATTCATCCTGATATAACGCTTTAACACGTCCGAAAAAATATTTTGGAATTCTTCCGCTTAAAGTAATTTCAACGTTATCATTAAGCTTGTTTTCATCATCCGATTCTGAAATTTCCTGAGAAGCCAATTTCCCATTCCATTTACCCCTCATTGGACCTTGATCAGTACCACTTTTATACTTTCCAGTAAAGCTTCCCTTATCATCAAAATTCCATTCAAATATGCCCTGATCTTTTTTATTTTTCCAAATGCCGTCTACTTTATTTCCTGATAACTTTCCATTACATACGCCATCATCTTGATATGTAGCAGTGATTTTTTCTCCTTCTTGTGTTATGGTTAAATCACCATGTTGGGTTTTATATGTGCCTGATAAGGTCATTGAAATATCTTTTTATTTTTAAAAATTATTTTAAGAAATATAATCGTTGTCAAAAACATCATTATCAATAAGCTCTTGTGCTACGTCCTCCCAATTGGTAAGAAATTGATCTCTCCACAAATTTTCTTCATCATTAAAATCCTTTCGATTTATTTTAAAACTTAAAAGCACATCTTCCTGAATCTCATTTGAAATATCACCGCCATAAATTTCATCATTGATGTCGCTCAGTCTTTCATAAAAATTAACACCAAGCAATAGTTCACTCAAATCTTCTGCATCTATTTCTTCCTCACAAGCCTTGCAAATAGTACAATACAAAACAGATTTACATTTATTAACAAATTTTAAATAATTGCTATTATCTGCATCGTTACAAATAGCAACCAATTCTTTAGGGCTATTAAATGCACCATCCATATACATTACTGCCTCAAAAAAACTATTGGGTTCTTCATCATCCTCATCTACACTAAATAGGAATTCACTTGTATTAAAAAACAATCGGAAACAATCGTAAGGATTAAAATCTAAATCTGTACCTGACAAAGCAAGAGCATCAATATTCAAGGAAAGTTCTTCATCGTCAATTTTATTTTGCCACGTTTCTAAGTGACCTTTTATTGCAGGAACCCACCAATAATATTCATTGTTTTCGTTTATAAAAGATAGCACTGAATTTACGAAACCTGATTTTATAGTTTCATCTGCTTCAATGATGCCATCAATGTATTGGTAAATTTCTTTGATAGTGGTTTCTAAAGATGGTGTAAAAATCGGTGAGATATCTTTAGCATCTGATGTATTAGAATTACCATTCCATTTCCCCCTCATTGCACCTTGTTCAGTGCCACTTTTATACTTACCTGTAAAGCTTCCCTTACCATCAAATGTCCATTCAAAAAGGCCTTGATCTTTTTTATTTTTCCAAATGCCTTCTATTTTATTTTCTAATAAATTACCAATGCATACCCCATCATCTTGATAAGTTGCAGTAATGTTTACGCCATGTTGAGTGATGGTTAAATCACCATGTTGGGTTTTGTAAATGCCTGTAATGTTCATTTTATTTTGAATTTATATTTTATTCCTTTGAAGTCTTCTTCAGTTTCTTTGAATATTATTATTAACAAATTGTCACATTGAGTAAAAATTTGCTGTCTATTATTTGTGTAATTATAAAGAGGCTGTCTTTTCATTTAAAACAACCTCTTTTGTTAATAACCTTTTCTCACATAAATAATTACATGATTTCGTAAGCTTGTTCTGTGGGTGTTGATGTTACTTTAAATCCTGCTTTAATTAGAGCAGCTTTTACTTCTGTACCATTTGGCTTTCCTGTATTACAAGTTACTTGAATTACATAACCTACAGGTGCATCACCAATTTTAGATTTTAATTTTACTTGAAATGATTTTGCCATTATTTTGAATTTTAAATTTATTCCTACTCATTTGGCTTTTCGGACTTCGCCCCGTTTATAGTGGTTTCTGGTCTCCACACACAGTCAACAAAAATGAAGTTTTAAAACATTAAATAAAAGTTCATCTTAGTACATGTTAAACGAAAAGTCCAATTAAACTATAAATAGGAAATAATAATAGAAATAATGATGAGAAGGATTCCAATCAATTCTGAAAGCTTTAGTTTCACTTTAAAAACCAATAGCTCAAATAATACAGCAACAATCATTTGAAAACAACCTGAAAAAATTAAAACCAGAATAGACATATTGCGCAATGCCATGTTAAAGAACAACGTGCCATTAATCAATAGAAAAGCTAGGATTAAATAGTGTTTGATGTTTTTTTTATTGGCCATATCAGAGAAATCAATTTTTGTTTTATTGATCAATGACCATATTAACGCTGTAATCGTTACCGAGCTCTCCAATAAAAAAGCAAGCGGAATCGGACCAACCCATTTGATGGGAAATTTAAATAATGCATACGTTGTGCCCCAAACAAAAGAAGCCAAAATTGCATAAGTGGCCCCTTTGTTCCATTGCAATCTAAAACTGCCCATTGTGTTTAATTGTAAAAGTAAAATGCCAAGCAGCGCAATTAAGAATGTAAAATAAAATTGTGTTTTAAAGCTTTCATGTAATACAAAAACAGCGGTTAAAATACTAAACAGATTTATACTTGTTAACGGAACCGTGATGCTGATTTTTGAATAATTGAGTGATAGCAGAAAGAAAACCAATCCTAACGAGCATACAAAACACAGTAGGATAGATAAGAGATACTGTGAGAGCGAAGCTTTGAAAGAAATCGTTTCGAAATAATTAGTTTGATTAAAAGCACTACTAATCCATAAAAGTCCAAAAAATGTAGAAGCAATTAATCCCCTAAAAAAAATCAATTGGGTATAACTGATATGTTTATGTGGTATTTTCCAATATCCATTACTGATTCCAAAACTAGTGGCAGAGATTAAAGCAAAAAGAAAACTTATAAACATTGGTTTGCTTTTTCTTTATGGACGATAATGAATTAATCCATTGGGTTCGAAATAATTTAGACTATATTTTAAATGCTTCGAATATAAATTGTTTGGAAATGCGTCAAATTCTTTTGAGAATATTTCTTTTAATTCCCAGTGAAATTTTTCAGTTAAATCGCTTTTTAAAAATGCCTCGGCAACGGTATGAAACAAAATTTTCTTTTCATAAAATTCTAAATGCACTTTGCGTTTTTTACAAAGGTCTAGCAAATAATAAGCATACTCTATTTGTTCGTTTTGAGTGGTATTCTTCATTTTAAAATACCATAATTTGTACGCCACAAATCGAATAAATGGAAAAATATAAACGTCTTTTTCGAATGGTTCTAATGATGTGATATGGCTATACATGCTATCGCCAATCAATTCAGCATTAGTATATTGATTGTTTAAATAATAATGTCTAAACAACACAGCATTGCCGAAGATATGTGCTTGAAATTGATTACTGCTTTTGTTTTTATCTATTCCCTCTAAATAATTCAAATACGCAAACGCATAATTTTTTATGCGAAATTTCGGATCATGTGCTATTTCTAAAAAGTATTCTCTAAAAAACGGATGTTTTGAAAATTCATTAAATATTTGAATTTGGTTGGTTGATTTTAGAATGTTGTCAAACAAGCTTAAACCAACATTTTCTTTTAAAGAAACAGGTGCATCTTCCAAAGAATAAAAATAATCCTGAAGGGGTTTGTATGCTCCATTTTCAATACAGTAAAACATTAAATTATTAGTAGTATCCTGTGTTGTATTTATGCCATTTTGGTCTAGTGAGTTTCTTGTACTGTTTATATTTTCTAAAAGTTCAAGGCTGTTTTTATACCCTAAAAACATAGCTATTATATCCATCGTGTGCTTAAAGGGAGCATGTTTTTTTGAAGAAAAAAACAAACGATAAATGGTGGTATCAGATATTGATCCGTATCCACTTTGATTGATTATTTCGGATAGTTTATAGCAATCTGGTCTGTTTGAAATGATAAATCCAATTTTTTCAGAGAATTTAAATTTTAAACGCTCTAAAGCATAATCATCAAAATATGGATTTTTAATGGGCATTTTGTGATGTATTCAAGTGATGTCAATAATTGTTATGAGATTTATTATTGAGTGTTTTGTAAAAAAATTTGTTATAACGTATAATTGCACTAAATATCGTATTATTTATTGAGATTTTATTTGTTTCAATTTTAGATATTGGTAATCAATCCTTACATTTTTATTCACTAAAAATCATAAAGCAAATGGTTACAACATTTATGAGTATTGAATAAATATATAGCGATCTAACATTAATCCTTTCTTTTATCAACAAAGTCAACGATAATATTGGCAATAAAAACAACATCCCTAAAACAGGAAACCACAGCATTTCAAAGATTACTCCAACTATTGCATTACTATACACATTCATGCCCTTTCCCAGCCACCAGTAGCCTGACGAAACTATGCTTAAGATGAACACAATTTTACTGGTTCTTGTATTTTTAAATGGAGTTAAATGCTCTTTCATAAAATATAAAATCAATTGGGGATAAAAGATGGGTTTATAAGATTTGTAAAAATGTTGAACTATTTATTTTCAATATTATTCATTTTGTTGAATTGAGATAAAATCAAAAAGTAAGCATACCTGATAATTCTCTTCGGCAATTAATTTTATAAACTTTGGAATTGGGGTTTTTAAAAAAATATAAAGATTGCTTCAAATAAAAATTTCATTTTATGATAATGTGGCATATATTTTTAGTCAAATTGATTTTTATTAAACCGATTTGAATAATTATTAAAACCACCAAAAAATTTCCTTTATAGAATTATCATTTTCATTTAAATAAATATCAAACTTAAAGTCTTCATCACAATAAAAAGAAATTTTATTTTCTTTTACATTAATTTTATTCCGAAAAATATCTTTCAAATATAATTTGATTTTTGGGCGAAATTCAATAAGTCCAATTGTGTTGTTATAATCTGAAGCGTGCAATAAGATTCGTCCTTCTGTTGTATAATAAAACAAATCATCTCCGATTTCATCTCCATCTTCAATTTTAATTCTTTCATCAGGGTATCCCAAAACACCATATGCATTCTTTGTTGTCATATCAGGGTATGCACCTTTAAAAAAAGAAAAATTTACATCAGACATACAATTAACAAGCTTAACTTTTTCATTTGAACATGAAAACATTGATAAAAGAAAAAGGGAGATAAGAAATTTTTTCATTCTTTTACAAAAACTTTTTTTATAAAAATTAAATTTATAGACTACAAATTTTAGGATGAAAAACAGGAGTTAAACCTTTATAAAATTAAAAATCTGATATATTATTCTTCAGATGCTTTGTTATCTATCTGTTTATTTGCTAACGCTTCAATTGAATTTGCTAATCTTGATACATTTAACATAAGACTTACAAGTACTGAACAAACTACAAAAACGCAAACAATACCTAGAAAAACGCCTGCTGCTGTTTTCATTGAATCACTAAATAAATCTAAATTAAAAGCTACATCAAAAACAAAAATAATTCCTACAAAGGTTAGAAAAAACAAAAGGCCTACTCCTGTTTTTGTAACTAAATTCTCTAATTTTTTCGTGTCCATTTTTAAATTTTTATATCGTCCCTACTCGTTTGGCTTTTCAGATTACGCCCCGTTTTTTTAGTGTTCTCTGGACTCCACTTTTGGATAACAATTTAATAAAATATTTCTAAATTAGTATGAAGGATTTTCTTTGATTAAAATTTTAAATTACGCTTTCGAATTTGATTAATTGATATAATAAAGACATCAGCCCAAATTGACCTAAGCAAATAGAATTATAAAATATAGGGAACCCCAAAATTTTTATTTTCCATTTTTTAAAGACAATCTCTAGATTATAAGAGTTATTAATTTCTAAATCATTGAATTAGAATATTTTTAAATGATACAGAATCACCAGTATATGCTATTATATCAACTTTCTCTTGAAATCCTTTAATTTCTTTATTGTGATCAAATTGCCAAAAAATACATCGATCTATATCCGGCTTTTCTTTTGATTTTAACAGCAGATAAACTTGATCAAAATAATTGCGGTTAGATTCATTAACCCAATTTTTATTTTTAATTGTCAAATAAGACGAATAGTCAAGATATAAAATCGGGTTTTTGTGGTAAAAATTTTTTGCCTGTTTTAACCATTCGATTGCTAAATTAATTTCAAACTTATTGTTTTGAATTTCCTGAATATCTAAAAAAGGTGGCAAATCATTCTTTCCAAGATTAACATGATTTTTGAAAATTTCAAATTGGATATTAGGAGATATTCCAGGAGAATATCTATGATATGCTCCCCTAATAAGTTTATTATTCTCTAAATCATACCAATTTTTTTTGAAGTTTGAATCTACCTTACAAACATATGAATGTTGCCCCTTGATTCTATTTGTATCAACACATCTAACAGCTCTTAATATTATAAAACTATTAATACCTTCTAATTTTTCCCAATTTAATATTCCTTTAAATTGATTAGAAATGTCTGATCCTAAAATTGGATAATTTGTTTTAAAAGAAAATTTCTTAATAAAGTAATAGCCGATAAAAACAACAATCACTATTAAAAACAACAATAAAAGTTTTTTCATATTGGTTATGATTTATGTTTACAACATCCTACAGAAAAACGGATTTATTTGAATAATAAAGTTTTGAAAATATTTTGCAAATTCATAAAACTTAATCCTGTTTTTTATTTAATGAAATGGTTGAACTTCTGTCATAAAAAAATAATGTTTGTTAATAGATAAAAAATTTGTTTATAGCTCATATTTTTTGAATTTTCAAACAATGTGAGTATTACGAAGTTATTTTATTCGCCTTATATTCATTTATTTTTTCTTTTCACTACCCCAATCATTACCCCAAAATTTCCATCTTTTTGTATCCAATTTTTTTCTAGTAAATATGTCCTTGGAACGTAACCATCAAAGTATAATGCGTTTTTACATCCTAAGCTTTGAAAATATTTTGCAAAATCATAAAAACTAATTTCTGTCTTCGACATTGCAAAAACGACTTTATTATCTGGAAGAATACCTACGCCGTTTCTTATATATTTAGATGTTGAATTTTTGAATCCGGTGTGAATTTTATTGTCGATTACCAACATCGGACCTGATTGGGTTGCATATTTTATTTTACCATTGTTCAAAAATTTATCTGTTTCACAAACAACGGGTGTGTTGTCATTTGTTATATAAAATACGCCATTGGGTTTCCAGTTAAAATTTCCGTCTCCGTTTGACTTGTTGATTTTTTTGATGATTTTTCCTTCATGAATAAATAAACCTACCGGACCATATTGATCAGTAAACATTCCACCATTCGTTGCAAACGCTAACGTCAAGTTTTTAGCCTCAACAAAAGATTTTAAATTTTGAATGCTTTTTAAAATTTCACCCTTTTCATCTTTCCAATAAAATTTCAAATCGCTTTTTTTGGGATCAACGGTGTATGACAAAATTTGGTTGTCGAGCGAGTTTTTGTTTGACGAAAAAAATAATAAACCAACAGAAACCAGAGGCAAGAAGAACAGTAAAATAGTTTTCCTTTTAAGATTCATATAGTGAATTTTAAAGTTAACGAAATTTTGTTAAGCAATTGGTTGACAGATTTTATTGGGAAAGTAAGATGTTTAAAAAAATAATTCAAAATACTCTTTTCTAACTTCTTTATTAATAAAAACCATGGCCGTAAAAACCATACTCTAATGAAATAGCCATTTTGATTTGTTTTTACTATTGGAAAATCTTTGTTCTGTTTATAGTGGGTGTACTTTACAATAATGAGGTGTTGGGATGAAAATCTATAATTAAATTAGGTTCAATTAAATTCTAAAATTAAAGCGCCCAAACTCAATCCTGCTCCTGCTCCTAAGATCAATATTTTTTTATTTTTAGTATCAGGATTATTATTTATCAACAATTCTAATCCAAGAGGAATTGATGCAGAAATGCAATTTCCATTTATTGACAAGGTATCTACCATTTGATCAGCTCTGGGATGGTAATTGTTCAAAAAGAATTCATTTCCAAATCTACTTGCTTGATGCGTAATGATGGCATCAAAATCTGCGATGTTGTAGTTGGTCTTTTCATTCATTTCTTTTATAAACCCATCAAAATATTTTTTTAAAAGTCGAATCATTCCACTTCCATCCATTTTAAAATAATAACCCTTGTCATTGGCTGAAGCATCAATACCTCGATTGACTGCTCCACCAAGCGGAACACAAGCTTGTAATGCGCCAGATGGAAAATTTTTAAAATTGGCAAATGTTTGTTTATATCCTGTAGTTGATGACGATTCAAGTATAATGCCAACGGCAGCATCACCAAATAATCCGAAAACTTTTTCATCATGAGGACTTAAAGCTTTAGAGGCAATTTCTGAACTGACTATGGCTATTCTTTTATACCTTCCAGCTTCAAGATACAATTGTGCTACATCAAGTGCATTCATAAAACTTAAACAAGTGCTATCAATATCAAAACAATGGAAGTTTACTTCATCTGTAGCGATTTTAGATTTTATGATTGCCGAATTATGGGGAACAGGGTAATCGAAAGATGCTCCTGAAAAAATTAGTAAATCAAGATCTTTGGGTTTTAAATTAGCTTTTTTGAGTGCTTTTGTAAGGGCATTTGCGCCCATCTGGGCAACAGTTTCATTTTCTGAAACATGATGCCTGAATTTCACACCTGAATTTTTCTCAATTCTACCAACTCTGCCATTTACAACTTTATCTAGCTCTTCGGATGAAATCCGATTTTTCGGTAAATATTTTTCAATTGCAAGTATGTTAATTCCCATAATTAAATCGTTTAATTTTTCTTAATTTACTTCCAGTAGTATAATCTACTTTGTTTTGAAAATCATAATGCACTCCTGAGATCTCAAATTCTTCAAATAAAGTAACAAGCACATTTTGAAACACTTTGATTAAAGAGTCATAGATTGCTGGATCGCATTCGATTCCAATTTGAAGTTCCATTGGACCTACTTGAGTAATGCTATATTTATTAAAAGAATTTGTTTGTAAAGCGATTCGTCTTGAGATTAAATCTGGATATATTTTTTTTCCGGAAAAAATCAAAACATCATCATCTCTTCCAATTATTTTTTCCAATGCCATAAATTTTGAACCACAAAGACAAGCCTCTTTTTTTATTTGTAGTATGTCATTCAACTTATACTTTACAACAGGCTGACTATGTCTTGAGAAATCAGTGATGATAGGGTAAAACAACTCATCATCAATCCATTCTTTGTCAAAATGAATAAAATCTTCATTTAGATGCATTGTTCCATATGCACAGCTTACACCTAAAAAACCTTCTGTACATTGATACACTTCACTTAATTTGGAATCAAATATTTTCTTTAGCTCTGTTTTATCAGACTCATGTAAAACTTCAGCAAATGAAATTATTTGAATAGGTTGAATATGGACAATCTGTTTTTTTTGAGCTTCAGCAATATCTGTTAAGATAGAAGGTTGAGAAGCAAGAATATCAGGTTGATACTCATTAAGTTCTTGCAACAATTCTGACATGGGTTTAAAAATATCAAAATACTTAAATTCAAATAAACTTGATTCAACTGAAGAATATAAATTACTATTTGATCTAAGGAAGAATGCTATTTTTTGTCGTTTAAAAATTTTGGGTTTTATCACACGGCTCATGACCAATGCAACCCAAATTGCTCGCTCATCCTCTGAGGCCAAAAACACAGCTCTTTTGCCACTAGTACCTGTGGATAAGCCAACTGTAATTCCGTTTATTTCACTTTTAAAATCTCTCGAATTTTCCGCTTCAATAGCTACATGTAATGCTTCTTCAAGTAAAATCCCTTGTGTATTAATTTCATTAAAGGATGACATGAATTCAGATTTCGAAATCATTGGCAAATCAGTCAAATCTAATTCTCCATTTTTTATGAAGAGCTTATAATAAGCCGACTTAGTAAGTACATTTCTAGCAAATTTTTTTAATTGTTTTGCTTGATGTCTTTCTATCTTTTCTCTAGAATCAAATCGAGGGAGAGCTAGAATTTTTAACCAATAAAAAATAATTTTAAACTTAAATCTCATTCGAAATATATGTTAACGTTTTAGGGCAATGGGTAAAAAGAATGGTAATTCCTTCTTCAGAATCCTCCATGTTTTTTAGATTTTTATTGGTGGCTACAAAATCATCCCAGAAATCGAAAAATAGTTTGACTACTTTAGATGGTAAGATAGCATTCCGAAAACAAGTGTAATCCCAAAATGCATCTGTTGCAAATAAAATGTTTTTTTCAGCACTTCTAAAATGAAAACCCAGCATCCCTTTTGCATGACCTGGTAATAATAACAGTTTTAAATTCTTTAGTCCAAAAAATGAAAATTCAGTGATGCCATATTTATTTACAATTATGTGGTCTGCAAATTCTTCTATGAATATGACCCTTTTATCAAAATCACTTGGAATTAGTTGGTGTATAATTCCTTTACTTACTGCCTTCAATCCTGAGATTTTTTGAACTTGCCGATAAGCGCTTTCAGAACAGATAAATTTTGCATTGGGAAAATCTCTCAACCCCGATATGTGATCTGCATGAAAATGAGAAACAATTACATAATCAATCTCTTTTGAATCAATCCCTTGCTCTTCAAGTATATTTTTTGCGGTATGTTTTAAATTCAAAGTTATGGGAGTCGCCCAACGGTAAAAACGATTTGGAAAACGACGAGTGGCTGCATTAAATTCCTCACTATAACCGGTGTCAAACAATACATTGCCAACATCAGGAATTTGAAGGAAAGCCCAAACGGCATAGAATTTCTTTTTTCCTTTTCCATGAATAGGGTCAACAACACGTGCGTGTGCCTCACAATATCCGGAAGCATAAAAGCTCAATTTTATTTCTGATTCTTGTGCCATTGTATATATTCATTTATTCCTTCGTGAGTGCTCATCACAGGAAAATAATTTAATTGATTTTTCGCTTTTGAAATATCCAATGTCATGCTTTTTGCCAAAATCCCAACCCCATACTTTGTAAGAGAAGGCTCTTTACTGCTTTTAAATAATCTTGATTTCATTTCCGCAACACTTGCGGCAAAAAGAGCTACTGAAAAAGGAACCTTTTTAAATGCAGGTGCTAAATCAAGTCCAGTGAGCGCATAGTTTAATGACTCCCAAAAAAGCAAAGGCATTCCATCTGTAATATTATACGCTTGTCCGTATGAATTTACAGGTGCATTTATCGAACAATTTATTGCCTCAATAACGTTTATAACACAAGTGAAGTCGCATGTATTTTTGCCATTTCCAACAACCTTCAATTTACCCTTGTTATATGCTAATAATATCCTTGGGAAAATTACAGTGTCTTCTGCTCCGATAATTGCTCGTGGTCGCAATGCAATGGTTTGGATTCCTTTTTCATTTGCATCCAAAACATAACGCTCTGCCAATAATTTTGTGGTGGCATAATGATTAACAAGAGGGGAAGGAAGAAGGTCTGATTCCTTAATATTAAAACGGTCCTTAAAATTAAAATAAATACTGGGTGTTGAAATGAAGATGAATTTTTTGACACCATTTTTAATGCTAGCATCCAACAAATGTTTGGTTGCCAAAAAATTCGATTCGTAAAACGATTGATAACTTCCAAATGGAGAAGAAAGAGCCGCACAATGAACAACCACATCAATGCCTTTCGTTAATTCCTCACAAAAAGCAGTTTTTAATAAATCCCCTTCAATAAATTTACAGCCTTGGGCTTCTAATTCATCTTTTCTATTTGTTCTTCTTGCTGTTGCAACGATTGTGTTTTTTGAAGAGTTTGAAGCAAAATGTTTAGCTGCTCTCCCCCCTAAAAAACCAGATGTTCCTGTAAAAAGTATTATGGACATAAAGTTGGATTTTTAATAATTGTGCCAACACAAAATGTATAAATTGCGGTTTCATCCTCTAAAAACAATTTCTCTTCTAACTCCGAATTTCTTTTAATTTCTTTAAATCTTTTCTCTGGATTTTTTTTAACTAGAAACATTCGCTCACAAAATTTTGCATGCTCGGCAGAAGCGTATAAAATATTTTTCCAAATAGAATGATACAATTCTTCGGGAGCATAGGAAGAAAAATCTGAAACAGAAAAAGCCGAAAATTCATTCTTATGCGCTGATAAATAATCCAATAAACTCCCAGTTACAATTTCAATTTTATCAATATTGTTTTTAATTAACTCGAAATTTTCTTTGCGTAAATGATGAGGTAAAATACATGAGTTTAGGTAACTGCCATTAAAAAGTAAATTGGCATAATGATTTTCTTTTATTAAAAAGTTGTTGGCCAAATATTCAATAAGACGCTTCATGTATGCATATACATCAAAGTTTTTAGGAATTAACTTCGCACCAGGTTCTCGGATAATATTAATCCATAAAAATCTATTGGAAATAACTTTCAAAAACATTTTCCAAATAATATTGTCCCATTTGTTATTCCATATATTCTTTTGCTCTTCAATTGTAGATGCGTTAATAAGTTTTTTTATAGTACGCTTTCTAAAAGACGACAATCTTAATAAAGCTTTTAATATTCGTTCCCATTTTCCACAATACAAAACGCCTTGATGTATATAATTTAGGTTTTTGGACCAAAACGCAATTGCATTTTCAGATAAATGTGGTTGAAGTCGAGTATACACTTGCAGTCTATCTTTTGAAGAATCAATGCCTAAAAATTTAATTAATTCCTCATGATTTAAAACTTTAAATGCTGCTTTTTTTAATTCTAAAAGGAAGTTCTGGGTTTCATTAAAATCGATACTTACTATCTTTTTAGGGGAATCTACCAAAAGGTCCAAAGACCTCGCACCACTTCCCGTAATACATAATATTACATCATTAGCATTAATGCGAAGTGCTTTCAGTTCAGATTCAGAGTCTTCGTTACTAGAAGAATAGATGATCTCTTTAAAAAATGAGTTGCCCATGTCTATATTATCATAATTTTTTCATTTAAGCCTATTCTATGTTAACTTTTATTAATGGAGGGTAAACTTGACAATGATGAGGTGTTGGGAAATTTTTTTGTGACGAACATTCTTACTCATCAATATTACAATTTTAATTTCATCATTATGTCGGTTTGATCGTCATTGCTCAGTTTGAAAATGTGTTTATCAAACGCAACAAGGTTTCGGCTAACGAATTTCGACTTAGCAAAAGCCAAAGTCGACTACCAAACCCTTGTCCAATCGCAATTATTCACCACATCGTGCATCTTCACCAATCCCAGACCATATACAATTTGAACATCTGTAAATCTTACAACAGGAGGCTGAATCGCTGTCATGATTAAGGTATCTCCAAAAACCTTATAATCACCCAATGTGGTTGGCGTTTCATTGACTACCTTGTTGAAACTGTTCGTTGATATAAACGCTTCTGTAATTGTAAAATTGATCTCTGTAGTTTTTGAATCTTCAGAAACAGCCAATTTAAAAGACCAATAAACTGGAAGATTCATGGAAGATCTTGCTTCGATAGTCTCTACACAAAACGGTTTCATTCCAGATGCACCTTCGCTCCAAGGATTATTAGTCAAGGTGCGCGGAATAGAGCGAGAATATTCATCAACAGGCAAAATCAAAGTGTCACCAATCGCGTTGCTAAACTTCAACTCACTGACCGATGGGAAATACCCTTCCATTTGATAAGGTAAACCCGGACATTCAACTTCCTTCTTGCAACTGCTTAAGCATACCGATAGAATAATTCCAAATGCTGTAAATGATAATAGAAACTTCTTTTGTTTTACCATGTTTTTATGTTTTTTTACGCTCTTAAAGTATAAATCGAATCTCATAAACACTGTTTAAAATTATCTCTTTTATACTAGTATTTTATCTCAAATTTTTTTCAACTTCATTAGATCAATCACAAATACCCAATCCTGACCCCTTTCGATATATCTAATTTCTCAACCGCTTTATTTACCTTAATCTGTTCCTCTCTTGAAAGAAACAAAGGAATCAATATTGATATTTCTATTTTTAATAGTTGATGTATAATAATTAAATCCCTTAGCGTAAATGGCTTTATCCCATTCATTAATTCCGACATGTGCGTCTTACTTTTATGACCTAATATTGAAGCCAGATTTTCTTGCGTTATTTCAAGGGCTTTTAGTTTTTTTCTAATTTCTTGTTTTCTAGTTTCTAAAAATTGTCTTTCTAGTTCAGCTAAATTTTCCGCTTTCTCGCTTTCTAAAAGTTTTTTTTCATCAATTGTTTCGACTGTACCCCATTCCTTGTTTTCATACTTTTCAATGATGCCGCGTAATTTTTTTCTTAGATTTTTAAAGTGTACATTTTCCTTCCCAAGTAGCCTTAGTTTTCTATCTGCAATTAACGCTCTTTCATAATCCAACTCATTGGTGATTATGCCCATTTCTACAATTTTTTCTATATCAAAATGTGTTTTCATTATTCTATATATCCATTTTTTCTTAACCATTTTTCAATGGTCGTTTTATTGTTTTTAAAGGTTGTTTCATAATCCTTGTGAGTTCCTACCCAAACAATTGTTGCCTCACCATCATTATCAAACTCTACTAAAATCAACGTTCTATGAAAATTCAAATCAAAAAAATAAAATCCATCACTATGAACATTGTCTGCATCAGACCTAATGTCAAAAATATTTTTTTCTTTAGGTAAAAATTTTTCTAAATCAATTATCAACTTGTCTATTTCATTACACAACCTTAGATTGCCAATGTTTTTCTTTTTAAGTTTTAAAAGTATTTTCTTGCCTATCAATCTCATTTGGACCAATTGTAAATTTAATAAAGTTCTTATTAAAACCGAACTTTAATGACTGTTTTTATTTTTTTAAAAATAATTTTATCCTTCCTCAATCATCTCTTTCTTCACTGATTTTTCTTAACCCCCTTAATAACTTTTTTTAGTTTGAAATACTTTTCCTCCCAATTTGTTTAACCCTCTCCTTTCTATTATTTGATATCGATTAACAACCCAACTATTTTTAATCAGTTTTACTTTTTCGCACCCAAAACTTAACTAATTTCGCTTTGAATTTTTAAAAAATTATATCATGGAAAATAATGAAAGTAAATGCCCTTTCTCGGGCGCAATTCTTAAGCAATCAGCTGGTGCCGGTACCAGAAATCATAACTGGTGGCCAAATCAATTGAAATTAAATATCCTTCGTCAACACACTACTTTGTCTAACCCAATGGATAAAGATTTTAATTATGCCAAAGCTTTTAAATCATTGGATTTAGATGCACTGAAAAAAGACATCAACGATGTAATGACCACCTCTCAAGATTGGTGGCCTGCCGATTACGGACATTATGGTCCTTTCTTTATCAGAATGGCTTGGCATAGTGCTGGTACATACCGCATTGCCGATGGTAGAGGTGGCGCCGGTGCTGGAACACAACGTTTTGCTCCACTTAATAGCTGGCCAGATAATACAAACTTGGATAAAGCTCGTTTATTACTTTGGCCGATCAAACAAAAATATGGCAACAAAATTTCTTGGGCCGATTTAATGATCCTAGCTGGAAACTGCGCATTAGAATCTATGGGATTCGAAACATTTGGTTTCGCTGGCGGACGTGAAGATGTTTGGGAACCTCAAGAAGATATCTACTGGGGCTCTGAAGGAAAATGGTTGGATGATAAAAGATATTCTGGCGATCGCGATTTGGAAAATCCTTTGGCTGCGGTTCAAATGGGACTTATATATGTTAATCCAGAAGGACCTAACGGTAACCCCGACCCGCTTGCCTCTGCACGCGACATCCGCGAAACTTTTGGACGCATGGCGATGAATGACGAAGAAACCGTTGCACTTATCGCTGGTGGACATACTTTTGGAAAAACACATGGTGCTGCTGATCCGAGCAAACACGTTGGACCAGAACCAGCTGCTGCTAGCATTGAAGAACAAAGTCAAGGTTGGAAAAATACTTTCGGCACCGGAAAGGGTGGAGATACCATCACCAGCGGACTTGAAGGTGCTTGGACTACAACGCCAACAAAATGGAGCAACAACTATTTCGAAAACCTTTTTGGCTACGAATGGGAACTTACAAAAAGCCCAGCTGGCGCTCAACAATGGAAACCTAAAAATAACGCAGGTGCAGGATTGGTTCCTGATGCACATGATGCTTCAAAATCGCATGCACCATTTATGCTTACTACCGATTTAGCATTACGTGTAGATCCAGCTTACGAAAAAATTTCTCGTCGCTTCTTCGAAAACCCAGATCAATTTGCTGATGCATTTGCACGTGCTTGGTTCAAACTAACGCACCGAGATATGGGACCAATTGCACGTTACCTTGGTAAAGAAGTTCCATCAGAAATTTTAATTTGGCAAGATCCTATTCCAGCATTTACACATCAAGTTATTGATGCAAAAGATATCACTGATTTAAAAGCAAAAATTTTATCGTCAGGATTAACCATTTCACAATTGGTTTCTACCGCTTGGGCTTCGGCTTCTACATTTAGAGGTTCTGATAAACGCGGCGGTGCCAATGGTGCACGTATTCGTTTAACGCCTCAAAAATATTGGGAAGTAAACAATCCATCTCAACTTGGAACTGTACTTGATGCGCTTGAAAAAATTCAATCCGAATTTAATGCTGCTCAAACAAACAACAAAGCAGTTTCATTAGCCGACCTTATTGTTTTAGGAGGTTGCGCTGCAATTGAAGCTGCTGCTAAAAATGCTGGTCACGAAATTACTGTTCCTTTCACACCAGGAAGAGCAGATGCTACTCAAGAACATACAGATGTTGATTCATTTGCCGTTCTAGAGCCGATAGCTGATGGATTTAGAAACTACATGAAAAAGAAGTACACCGTTTCTGCTGAAGAAATGTTGATTGATAAAGCACAACTTTTAACTTTATCAGCACCAGAATTGACCGTTTTAATTGGTGGAATGCGTGTATTAAACACAAACTTCAATCATTCAAATCACGGTGTGTTTACCAAAAAAACAGATGTATTGAGCAACGACTTTTTCATCAATTTATTGGATTTAAATACAACATGGAAAGCAACGTCAAGTGCTTCTGATACTTTTGAAGGACACGATCGTAATACTGGTGAACTAAAATGGACAGGAACACGTGTTGATTTAATCTTTGGATCAAATTCAGAACTACGTGCCATTGCTGAAGTATATGCTTGCGCAGATGCACAACAAAAATTCATTCATGATTTTGTTGCCACATGGAATAAAGTAATGAATCTTGATAGGTTCTAGGAGGGGTTGAATATTTTCAACCCTTACAAGATGTTTAAGACGTTTGTGAGGTTTGAGACGTTCAAGAGGTTTGTGAGGTTGAGAAAACGTTCAAAAAAATAAATTTCGTTTTTAAAAATCATTTTATTTATTAACCCACCGTTGAAACGGTGGGTTATTTTTTTATTCTAGCGCCGGCTTCTAGGCCGGTATTGAATAGAGCTTTAGTCATTTCCATTATTTAAAATTGTTTCTTTTCAAAATTTTCGAAATGCCATCGAGTATCCTACATCTAGAAACTTGTATCTCGCTTCCAGCATCCAAGCATCTAGTATCCCACACCATCTTAAATAAATTTTCAAAAAAAAGTTCTTTTATTAAACAAAATCTACTTAATATTGTGTCGGAAATGGTTGATAAGATTAATCCCAATCTAATCGCTTCATTGAAAACCTTTTCCTTCATCAACAAATTTTCAACCACATCTTTATTATAAGCGTACAACATTTGAACAACGCATTTTCAACTTATTATGTATAATTTATCACAGCTAAACGACATGCTCGTTTTAGAATTGAACGATATCGCTGATCAATTCAACATTTCAAATTCAAAAGATTTATCAAGAACAGATTTAATAGCTGCAATTATGGAAAAACAACCAGGTTCGCAAGAAGTAAAAAATGATGCCGACGGTGCAGACAAACCAAAAAGAAAAAGAATAGTAAAAGAACCCATTAAAAAAGGAGCAACGGCTAATCCTTCTACTTTGTTTACCGAAGAACCCGTAAACAATCAAGAAGAAACTAAAATAGAAAAACCTGTTGCTGTTCCTACTGCAAATGCTAAGCCGAAAAAAGTAATTGCTAAAAAACCAAAAGCAGAGCCTGTAGTTGTTAACGATGCGGAATCAGATTTACAACCCATCACCAGCGAACAAACTACCGTTCCAGCGGCTATTGCACAAATGCTTCAGGAAGAAGATATTCAGCAACCTGAAATAAATATCGAACAACAAAATCCTAAACAACCGCATCAAAAATATCAACAACAAAAATATACACCACCAGTTTTTAATATCGAATTCGATGGTATTGTATTGGGCGAAGGCGTACTTGAAATGATGCCTGATGGATATGGCTTTTTAAGAAGCAGCGATTATAATTATTTATCTAGTCCTGATGATATTTATGTTTCACCATCTCAAATAAAACTGTTTGGATTAAAAACAGGAGACACGGTTTACGGTTCTGTACGTCCTCCAAAAGAAGGTGAAAAATATTTCGCGTTATTAAAAGTAGAAACCATTAACGGTAAAAGTCCTGAAGATGTTCGCGACCGCGTTCCCTTCGATTATCTAACACCGTTATTCCCTTACGAAAGATTAAATCTTACAACTACAGCTGATAATTATAGCACTAGAATCATGGACTTGTTTACACCAATCGGTAAAGGTCAGCGTGGACTTATTGTTGCCCAACCTAAAACAGGTAAAACCATGTTGCTCAAAGAATTGGCAAACGCAATTGCAGAAAATCATCCAGAATGTTATTTGATGATTGTACTTGTAGATGAAAGACCAGAGGAAGTTACCGATATGGAAAGAAGCGTTAAAGCAGAAGTTATCGCCTCTACTTTTGATGAGCCTGCAGAAAAACACGTTAAGGTTTCAACCATCGCATTACAAAAAGCAAAACGCTTGGTAGAATGTGGACATGATGTTGTTATTTTATTAGATTCAATTACCCGTTTGGCGCGTGCACATAATACAGTAGCACCTTCTAGCGGAAAGGTTTTATCGGGTGGGGTAGAAGCCAATGCCATGCAAAAACCAAAACAATTCTTTGGTGCGGCAAGAAAAATTGAAAATGGTGGATCTCTTACCATCATCGCAACAGCTTTGGTAGACACAGGAAGCAAAATGGATGAGGTGATTTTTGAAGAGTTTAAAGGTACCGGTAACATGGAGCTTCAACTCGAAAGAAAATTATCAAATAGAAGAATTTTCCCTGCTATCGATATCGTTTCTTCATCTACAAGACGTGATGATTTATTGCTTGATAAAGATACGTTCAAACGCATGTGGATCTTGCGCAAACACATGGCAGATATGAACCCTGAAGAAGCCATTAATATGTTGTTGAAAAACATGAAAGGAACAAAAGACAATGCTGAGTTCCTGACGTCAATGAATGGATAAGCTGGTTTTTATCTCATAACTAATTTTATTTTCCATGTTAAGAAGCCAATCAACGGTTAACTTAACATGGATTTTTTTTATAATCGATTTTATTTTTATCTATTCTTTGTATTTCGTAATTTTCAACATGTAATTTTTAGAATAGGCAACGAAATCTATTCTACACGTATCTCTCAAATAAAATCACTTAACTACGTTAAATATTGACAGAACAACAATTAATAAAAGGTTGCGTCCGTCAGGAACACGTTGCTCAAAAATCAGTTTTTGACTTATACGCCAAACGAATGATGGGCGTGTGTCTTCGCTATGCCCGTAATGAAGTGGATGCCGAAGAAATTTTAATTGAAGCGTTTTGTAAAGTGTTTGAAAAAATTCATCAGTTTAAACACGAAGGATCTTTTGAAGGTTGGATTAGAAAAATTGTGGTTAACGTAGCGTTGAAAAAATATAGCTTGATTCGTTTCACCTACGAAAAACCATTTAACTACGACGCCAATTATGAAGAAAATTATTTTTATGAGGCCGATTCTTTAACCGGTTTAGGCGAAAAAGAAATTCTACATCTTATAAACAAATTGCCCGATGGGTATAGATTGATTTTTAATTTGTACGTTATTGAAGGTTATAAACATGATGAAATTGCGGAGCTTTTAAAAATAAATTCTGGTACAAGCAGAAGTCAGCTTGCAAAAGCTCGAAACATGCTGCAAAGACAAATATTATCCATGCAAAATGAAGTAATAAAATGAGCATGAGATTTGAGAAAAATATTAAAAGTAAAAAGTAAAAAGTAAAAAAATGAAAGGTCAACAATTTCATATTTTTTCATTTTGACTTAAATATTAACTGATGAAAAATAAATTATTCGACGATTTTGTCAAACAACAAATGCTTCACATTGATGGTGAAGTATCTGATGATGTTTGGAATAAAATATCAGCCAAAAAAGAAAATAAAAAACGTTTTGGTTTTTGGTTTTTTAATAGTAGCAATAGAAATTTTATGCTAGTTGGAATTGTTGCGCTTTCTATAGTTCTAGGATATTCTATTTTTTCTAATAGCATTTCTAATCATAATTCAAGTTCAAAGGAAAATAATTCAAATAATGACATTGTTGTAAGCAACATTCAATCACAAAACAAAACACAAAAAATTGAATCTACAAATTCAAAAAATATAAACACCGAAACCAAAAATATAGGCACTGTTGAAAATAACCACAGCGAATTCAATGCAAATACTGAAAATAATAACGATACAAAATCTAACTCTTTTTCAAAATCATCCCGCTCAAATCCAAATATAACATCCAAAAAACCAAAAGCATCAACCCTATTAAGAAGCAATCAAAATTTAAAAGATGATGAAGTTGCTTTAACAAAAAACAATGAACCGAATTCAAAAAACAACAAATTCAAAAGCAACGCTCAAAAAAAGGTAAACATTCAAAATGCTGAAATTGATGAAATACTTGATGATGCTGATGTACAATTAAAAAATAAGTTTGATTTTGAGGTTGCCAATTTAAAAAAATCAAATCTTATTGCTTTAAAATTAAATGCAAAACCTTTTCCTAGATTAACCATCCCTTGTCCTGATTTTAATAATAAAGAAAACAGCAGTTATTTAGACATTTATAGTAGTGTAGATTTTATAAATCGTCAGTTTTCAGATTCTGCCAATTCAATCTATTTAAAAAATAGAGACGAGGTGACTACTTCTCAACTGTCTTTTAGTGCAGGATTAAGGTATATAAAAGAGTTTGGATCTCATTTCAACTTTAGTGCTGGATTAAATTATAGTCAAATTAATGAACAGTTTAAGTTCTCAAAAGGAAACATCATTCAAATCATTTATGTTACCAATGCTTCTGGTGATACCGTTGATATTTACCAAACAGAAAGCACCCGATATAAAACAACCTATAATAAATACAGAACAATTGATCTGCCAATTACATTTGGATATGGATGGCAAAAAAACAACTGGGATTTTATAGTTAATTCAGGTGTGGTAATGAATATAATTAGTTTCTATAAAGGTGATATTTTAAACAGCGATTTACAACCCATTGCAATGAACGCTTCAGCGCTTTCGAAAGCATACCAACTGAAAACCAATATTGGCTTAGGTTTTATTGGGTCGATGTCTATTGTTCGTCAACTTAACAATAAGTTTAGCTTATTTACAGAACCCTTTTTTAGATACAATTTTTCTTTGATGAATAAAGAAACCTCCCATTTCAAGCAACGCTTTACAACTACGGGTTTACGTTTAGGTATAAGAATAAATCTTAAAAATAAAAATCAATAAGGCAACAAAAAATACAAACATTGCGTCTTAATTTTAACTCCTAATTTTTAATTACCAAAAAATGAAAAAATTTATTGCTTCTTCTTTCAAAAGTTTGCTGGTTATTTTATTGGCAGCAACAGCATTATGGTCTTGTCAAAAGGATTTAGACGAAACCTTAGTTGATAACATCAATCAATTACCTAATTTAACGACTAAAATAAATTCATCAGTTTCTGGATTTGTAGTTGATGAAAATAATCAAGCGGTTGCGGGTGCATCGGTAGTTGTTTATGATAAAACTACCACAACAGATGATTATGGATATTTCTCTGTTAAAAATGTAAGTGTTGTTAAAACTGCAGCGGTTGTTACCGTAAAAAAATCAGGATATTTTCCAGGTATTAAAACGTACATCGCCACTGAAAACAAATCTGCATTTTTTAGAATTAAATTAATTCCAAAATTAAACAGCGGATCTTTCAACGGTTTAAATGGTGGAACGATAAGCTTATCAAATGGAATGAAAATTGATTTTCCTGTTAACGGAATTCAAGATTTACTTTCATCTAATAGCAATCCATACAGCGGAACCGTATACGTTTCTGCTTCATACATCAACCCAACGGCATCTGATATCAATTCAATTATGCCAGGTGATTTAAGGGGCATAAATCAAGAAGGTTCAATGAAAGTGTTACAATCTTTCGGTATGGTGGCCGTTGAATTAACAGGAGATCAAGGTCAAGTATTACAAATTGCTTCAGGTAAAATAGCAACCTTAACTTTCCCAATTCCAAGTTCTTTAAGTACTACTGCACCAGCATCAATTCCATTATGGTATTTTAATGAATCAAATGGTTTGTGGAAAGAAGAAGGGTCTGCAACTAAAGTTGGTAATAATTATGTTGGAGATGTGGCGCATTTTTCATTTTGGAATTGTGATGTACCAAGCAATTTTGTTCAATTCAATTGTACATTAGTAAATGAAAATGGACAACCAATTCCTTATACTTGGGTAAAAATTACTAATGTAAACTTTCCTCAAAGTTGTAGCTACGGTTTAACCGATTCTAGTGGATTTGTTGCTGGAGCTGTTCCGAATAACGCATCTTTGAAATTGGATGTATATACACAATTTGATTGTGGTACATCAGCATTTACCCAAACATTCAGCACAACTAATTCTAATCTTTCTCTAGGAAATATCACCATTCCAAATACTACTGCACATACGGCAAGTGTTTCTGGAACGGTAACAGATTGCAACAATGCTGCTGTTTCAAATGGTTATATCATCATGCTTAAAAACAATCTATATTATAGATACAATCTAAGCTCAACTGGAACTTTCAATTTTTCTAATATTTTATGCAATGGAAATTCAGAAAGTGTAACATTTATAGCTGAAGATAATACAAGCAATCAACAAAGCTCACCATTTAGTTACACATTAAATACAGGAAACAACACCATTCCAAATTTACAAGCTTGCGGAACAACAACTGATGAATACATTAATTTAAATATTAACGGCACAAACTACAACTATTCATCACCGATAGATTCATTTAATTTTTGGCTTAATCAACAATCAAATCCTGTTTCAATTTATTTAGGTAGTACACACATTACTCAATCAGGTGGGACTTCGGTTTACAATCAAACATCTTTTCAAATTTCTGAAACAAATATTTCTGCAGGAAGTACACAACAGTTGATGAGTTTTTATACTTCACACGTAGGAAACGATTCAACATCAATAAGAACGCCCATTAATGTACAAATAACAGAATACGGAAGTGTTGGTCAATTTATAGGTGGAAATTTTTCTGGATCACTTATCGGAAGCGCACCAACCAGTACAATTTACAATACATCATGTACCTTCAGGATTCGTAGAACTCAATAAAGAAGACTAATTTTAAAAAATGCCCGCTGTTTTCAGTGGGCATTTTTTTTATAAATAAGTATTTTAAACAAAATGGATTACACCAATTCAACCACCAATCTATCTGGTGTTAAATGTTTTATTTTAACCATTAAAGCAGTACCTAAAATAATTTCCGAAGATTTTAATTTTTGATCTATGGTTTCATCAACAGCAATTTTGCATTCAATTTGCGATTCAGATAAAGTTACAAACAAACCAAAGGGTGTAATTTTTGTAACAATAGACTCGATGGGATTTTCTTGTTTTGATTGTTTAATGGCAATTAAAAATCCAGGCGTATATTGATGGTTAAATAATTCTGCAGAAATCTTATCCGTTTTTTCTAGGTTCGTTAATTTAAATGCAACCGCCCTATCGGTTTCTGTTACTGTTGGAGGAATTTCATATTTATACACACGCAAAGGGAAGAATAAATAACTTTCAATTTCTTTTATAAAATATTGGTCATCTATTTGTTTGATATAACCCAGAAACTTGTTGGTTAATTGTGCTTTATTAATCAATACTTCAAGCGCATTATTAAATTCATACAATACATGGTCTGCAAAAAAAACGCCAGCGCTTGATTTTTTAATGATAAACTTCACATTATCTCCAACCAAAAAACGATGTGGCTTTTTGATTAATTTAAGCTGCACATATTTATCCTGCTGCTTATCATCAATAATTGCTTGAATCTTTTTGGATTTATTTCCAGTTATATATTCTATTGTAGCAATTTGCTTATCGTTGTTGATGTACGTAATTTTTCCCCTGTAATATTTTTCAGACATAGTTCAAATATAGAATAAAGTAGAGAGAAGTTTTGGTAGGGGTTGAACATTTTCAACCCTTACTCTAAGTTTATGAGTTTTATGAGGTTTGTGAGTTTTGAGAGGTTTGTGAGGTTTGTGAGGTTCAAAGAGTTCAATATGTTCAATATGTTCAATATGTTCAAAAGGTTGAAAGTATTTTCCAATAATTAGCATATTCGAAAAAAAACTTCGTGCCTTTGAGTCTTCGTGCCTTGGTGTTAAAAATAATTCTCGTAGAGAATTCATACAAATGGTTGGAAGTATTTTCCAATAATTAGCATCTTAGAAAAATAAAAAACATCTTCTCGCTCTAAACAAAAAAAACTTCGTGCCTTCGTGACTTAGTGTTTCAAATCCTTCGTAAAAAAAATGCTGCAAGCATTTCCAACTTCGTGTTTCTTTTGTCCAAAACCTAGTACTAATTACTCACCAACGTACCCACTTTTTCTCCTGTTACCACATTTAAAAGATTTCCGGGTTGGTTCATATCAAAAACAATAATTGGTAAATTGTTTTCCATGCAAAGCGTAAACGCAGTCATATCCATTACTTTAAGCTGTTGGCTTATACATTCTGAGAAAGTAATTTTTTCATACTTAGTTGCATCTGGATTTTTTTCAGGATCAGCAGTATATATTCCATTTACACGTGTTCCCTTTAAAATAACATCTGCTTTTATTTCTATGGCCCTTAATGAACCAGCTGTATCAGTAGTAAAATATGGATTACCAGTTCCTGCTCCAAAGATTACAACACGCCCTTTTTCTAGATGACGAATCGCTCTTCTACGGATATAAGGTTCTGCAATTTGTTCCATCTTAATTGCACTTTGCAAACGCGTATAAACACCAGCTTTTTCCAGTCCACTTTGTACAGCCATTCCATTAATAACTGTAGCAAGCATGCCCATATAATCTCCCTGTGCTCTTTCAATACCCGTTTCTGCTTCATTCATTCCACGATAAATATTTCCGCCACCAATTACCAATGCTACTTGTACGCCCATATCAGTTATCTGTTTGATATCCTTTGCGTACTGAGCAATTACATCAGAGTCTAATCCAAAACTTTTATCTCCCATTAAAGATTCTCCAGAGAGTTTCAATAATATTCTTTTGTACTTTGGCAACATGGTTGGGTATATTTTATTGTTGAATAAATTTAAAATAATAATCAAAAAAAACCCGGCTTTTAAAAACCGGGCTTTAATAAATTATCCTAATGCAACTCTCTTAAATTCAGTAACACTTAAATTAGCATCGATGCCTTTTAAATATTCCGAAACAGATTTATTGCCATCTTTTACAAAGGCTTGTGCCATTAAGGTATTGTCTTTAAAAAATTTATTTAATTTTCCCATGGCAATTTTTTCGGCCATTTCTGCTGGCTTACCTTCTGCTTTTACCATTTCAATAGCAATGTCTTTTTCTCTAGCGATTACTTCTGGAGATATTGAGCTTTCATCAACAGCTAATGGATTCATTGCAGCAATTTGCATAGCTACATCTTTTCCAGCTTCAGCAGCTTCTAATGTTAATCCTACCAATACACCCATACGGTTTGAACCGTGAATATAGGTAGCAACATAAGGCGCTTCGATTCTTTCAAATTTAGAGATTTCAATTTTTTCCCCGATAGCGGCTAATTTATCATTAATCATATCAGATACTTTTGCACCATTGATTTCTACACTGTTTAATTCTTCTGCAGATTTTACATTGTGTGCAATAGCTGCATCAGCAATACTTTGAGCAAATGCTACGAAATCAGCGTTTTTGCTTACAAAGTCAGTTTCACAACTGATACACAAAACGATTCCAGCTTTATTATCAGCTGTTGGATATGCTAAAATAACACCTTCTTTTGCTTCACGATCGCTACGTTTTGCTGCCACTTTTTGACCTTGCTTACGTAACCAATCAATTGCAGCTTCAAAATCACCGTTGCTTTCCGTTAATGCCTTACGACAATCCATCATTCCTGCTCCAGTTGCCTGACGTAATTTGTTTATGTCTGCTGCTGTAATTGTACTCATAGTTACCTCCTTTTATTCTTCGTATTTGAAGATAAATGTTTTAAATATGTTTAATAAATTAATTTATTTTAAAATTATTTTCCAGCTGGTCTTCTATTTCCGCCACCTGGACCACCAGTTGTACGTCTTTTTGCTGGAGCGCCAGAACCTGCACCTGCACCTCTGCCACGTTTGTTTCTGTCATCACCACCATCTACTTTTTGCTCAAAACGTGCTGCTTTTGCTTCTGCGCTTTCTTCAACATCATTTTGATCATCATCGCTATCTTTATCCATTTGACGTTCTTGTAATCCTTCAGCAATTGCTGCAGTTATATAATTAACTACAATAGAAATAGATTTTGTAGCATCATCGTTTGCAGGAATTGCAAAATCAATTTTGTTTGGATCGCAATTGGTATCAACCATACCAAAAGTACCAATGTTCAAACGCTTTGCTTCAGCAAGTGCAATATGCTCATGTCCTATATCAACCATGAATAAAGCAGCTGGTACACGGCTAATTTGTGCTATACCGCCCAATACTTTTTCCATTTTTTCTTTATCTCTCGTTAATGTTAATCTTTCTTTTTTAGTAAGATTTTCTGCACTACCATCGCCTAATAACTTTTCGATGCTCTGCATTTTTTTAACACTTTTACGTACAGTATTGAAGTTTGTCAACATACCACCTAACCATCTTTCAGTTACGTAAGGCATATTTACACGTTGAGCACACTCAGATACGATTTCTTTAGCTTGCTTTTTTGTAGCAACGAACATGATTTTCTTTCCGCTACGCGCAATTGCTTTCATAGCAGCTGCTGCTTCTTGCATACCTTCAACCGTTTTGTTAAGGTCGATGATATGAATACCTTTTTTCTCAGCGAAAATGTAAGGCAACATCTTTGGATTCCATTTTTTCTTCAAGTGACCAAAATGAACACCTGCTTCTAAAAGTTGCTGTTGTAATGATGTATTTTCCATTTATAATTTTTTTAAAGTTGTTTGGAGTTTGGAGTTTGGAGTTTGATGTAAAAAACACCAAACGCCAAACACGAAACGAAATAATATTAACGCTTGCTGAACTGGAAGCTTCTTCTTGCTTTTTTGCGACCTGGTTTTTTACGCTCTACTGATCTAGGATCACGTTTTAGTAAACCTGCCGCTTTTAATACTGGACGCAATTCAGGATTTACTTCTAATAAAGCTCTTGAAATGCCTAATTTAGCTGCTTCTGCCTGACCTTTAACACCGCCACCAGTTGCATTAACCAAAATATCAAATTTATCTGTAAGCTCAACTGTTTTCAAAGGAGCTTCTACTTGATTTTGTAAATACACTAAAGGAAAATAATCTTTGTAATCTTTTCCATTAACGGTAATTTTTCCTTCTCCTTTTGAGAGAAACACACGAGTAACCGCTTCTTTTCTACGGCCTACTGCATTTTTTTGTTTTTCCATTATTATACTTTATTTAATCAGTAACAAATACTGAATGGATTATTTAATTTTTGTGAAAGTTAATGCTGCTGGCTTTTGTGAAGCATGTGGATGCTCAGCACCTGCATAAACAAATAATTTTTTATACATTTTACGGCCTAATCTATTTTTTGGCAACATACCTTTAATAGCTCTTTCGATAACTACTTCTGGACGACGCTTCAATAAATCTTTAGCAGCTTCACCTTTTTGACCCCCTGGGTATCCACTATAGGTTAAGTATTCTTTATCTGCCATTTTATTACCGGTAAAAACTACCTTTTCGCAATTGGTAACAATCACAAAATCTCCGCAATCAACGTGTGGAGTGTAATAAGCTTTGTTCTTACCACGAAGAACAGACGCAATTTTTGCGCACATACGTCCAACGGTTTGATTAGTACCATCTACAACGTACCAATTACGCTGCACGGTAGCCTCGTTCGCATGTTTAGTGGTGAAATGTAATTTACTCATTTTTACTTTTTTTAAGTGATGCCTCAGCTATCCCCGAGGCTATAAAATTTTGGAGTGCGAAGATAATGGAGATATGTTCTATTAACCAAAGAAAAATACCGTTATTTTTTACGACACATTTATAAAGCATTGATAATCAGTAAAGAAAATGCATAATTATTTTTGTGGGGGGATAAAAATTTGGGAGATGCTGGATTTTTGATGCTAGATATTAGATATAGTTGAGTTTAAATTAGAGCATTCTAGGCCAATTAAATTAAAGTGCGATGGGCTTGAACGAATTCTCTACGAGAGTTTTTTTTAACACTAAGGCACAAAGACGCAAAGCCACGAAGTTTTTATTTAGAGCGAGAAACAGAATGTGAATGAAGAAAAAAGTCAAAACTCAGTATTCGCTTTGGCTTTTTAAACCTCAGTCGGAGGCAATTGTTTAGAGCGAGAAATAAAATGTGAATGAAGAAAAAAGTCAAAAATCGATTTTCGCTCTCGTTCTCATTTTCACGCTGACTTTTTAAACCAGAGCAGCGATTTAAACATTATTTACTTAACGAAAATGCTCATTGTGAAAGCAATCCCAACCTTTTAAACGTCTTGAACGCATTGAACCTCTTAAACCTATCTTCTACAGCCTCTCCTCATGTTGACTCCAATCCAATCCTTCTTGTTCTTCTATTTCGCTTACCCTTAAAGGCATAATCAAATCTGTAATTTTTAATAACACAAATGTGCCCAAAAATGCAAACACAGATACGCCAATCATTGCCAATAGTTGAACCATAAACAATTTCGTTTCCCCATAAAACAAGCCATTTCCAGGCACAGCAGCATTGATTTTGGTATTGGCAAAAACACCTGTTAACAACATCCCCATCATACCACCAACACCATGACAAGGAAACACGTCAAGCGTATCATCAATGTTTGTTTTAGAGCGCCATTCCACCATTAAACTGCTCACTATTGCCGTTACAAATCCAATTACAAATGATTGAGGTATTGATACAAAACCTGCTGCTGGCGTAATGGCTACCAAACCTACCACAGCTCCTATACATGCACCCATTGCACCTGGTCTTCTACCTCGAATCGCTTCGAATATCATCCAAGTAAATGCAGCCGCCGCAGAAGCAGTTGATGTCGTTCCAATTGCAATGGCTGCAACTGTATCAGCATGAAACGCAGAACCCGCATTAAATCCAATCCAACCAAACCATAGCAAGCCCGTTCCCAATATCACATAGGTTATCCTTGCTGGGTTATGAACCGACTCCGTTCGACTTTTTAAATATATCGCACTCGCCAATGCAGCCCAACCCGCACTCATATGTACTACTACTCCGCCAGCAAAATCAATGATGCCCGCTTTTGCTAATATGCCTTCGGGATGCCAAGTAGCATGTGCCAATGGACAATAAATAAACAAACAAAACAAGACAATGAAGAGTAAATAAGACTTAAACTTTATGCGCTCCGCAAATGCTCCTGTAATCAATGCCGGTGTTATAATGGCAAACTTTAATTGATAAAACGCAAATAAGATCAATGGAATGGTTGGTGCTAACTTCCACGGTTGTCCATCTATTACGTTCTTCATCATAAAAAAGCTTAGTGGATTTCCAATAATACCATGAAAAGACTCTCCAAAAGATAAACTAAAACCTACCACTACCCATATTATTGAAATCAATGCCATGCAAATAAAACTTTGCAACATGGTACTCAACACATTTTTCTTATTTACCATCCCACCATAAAAAAATGCAAGTCCTGGTGTCATTATTAACACCAATGCGGTTGCAGTTAACATCCATGCGGTATCTGCAGCATCTATTGATTCGGAATGAATAGGACCAGGTAACGATGGAATCAATAATGAAGCAAAAGCAATCAAAATTAAAATGGCAAATGTTACATAAGCAGCTGATTTTGACATAAACGCTATTATTTTAAAGGATTAACCAATAGATATTTAACAACAAGAACAAATTTAAAGTTTTTTTCTACGATAGCATAACGTTTATTAATCTTTATCTATGATAATTATGTATTGTTTTGAAATCATCAATAATCAATTCGCCAGTTATTAGAAATATTATCTTTGAAATAAAAAATTATGTGGCTCAATAACATTTTAGAAACGATCGGAAATACGCCGTTAATTAAACTAAACAAAGTAACCAAGGATTTACCTTGTACCGTTTTAGCAAAAGTGGAGTATTTTAATCCTGGCAATTCCATTAAAGATAGAATGGCTTTAAAAATGCTCGAAGTGGCTGAAGCCGAGGGAAAAATTAAACCAGGCGGAACCATTATCGAAGGAACCAGTGGGAATACAGGTATGGGACTTGCGCTTGCCGCTTGCGTTAAAGGATACAAATGTATTTTTACCACCACCGACAAACAATCCAAAGAAAAAGCGGATATCTTAAAAGCGGTTGGTGCCGAAGTGATTGTTTGTCCTACCAACGTTGAACCCGAAGATCCCCGTTCTTATTATTCGATTTCTAAAAGATTGGCTACCGAAATTCCAAATTCTTGGTATGTAAATCAATATGATAATTTAGCCAATCGTCAAGCACATTACGAACAAACTGGACCTGAGATTTGGGAACAAACCGAAGGAAAAATAACCCATCTTGTTGTAGCTACAGGAACAGGCGGAACCATCGTTGGAACTGGTAAATATTTGAAAGAAAAAAACCCCAATATTAAAGTTTGGGCAATTGATAGTTATGGTTCTCTATTGAAAAAATATTTCGAAACGGGAGAGTTAGATAACAATGAAGTTTATCCATACATCAGCGAAGGCTTTGGAGAAGATTTTGTTCCTCAAAATTACGACATGCAATACATAGATGAGTTTACAAAAGTTACCGATAAAGACGGCGCTGTAATGGCCAGAAGAATTGCAAAAGAAGAAGGCATTTTTATTGGTTATAGTTGTGGGAGTTGTTTGCAAGGGGTTTATAATTTAAAAGATCAATTAAAGCCCGATGATGTTGTGGTTTGTATTTTTCATGATCACGGAAGTAGATACGTTGGTAAGGTTTATAACGACGAATGGATGATGGAGCGCGGGTTTTTGGATGTGAATACATTTAAAGACATTATTAATGGTAGAAAAAGTCAGAAACTTATTAGCTTAACTACAGACCAGACTGTAATGGAAGCCATTCATTTGATGAAGAAATTCGACATTGAAAATATTCCAGTTTTTGAAAATGGAATTATGGTTGGCGCAATTTCTGAAAGTGGTTTATTTAATAAGATGCTTGTAAACAGTGAAATCAAAACGCATTTGGTAAAAGATGTTTTAGAAAATCCATATCCTGAAGTAAGTTTTGATACACCCGTTGAGCGTTTAAGCAATTTTATCAATAAAGAAAATGGCGCGGTAATGAGTAAGGATGATAGTGGTTTGTATCAGATTGTAACCAAATACGATATTATTCAAAGTTTGTCTAAATAATCAACAAATTCAATAAGAATCAATACAGTGCTGCATCTTAGGATGCAGCATTTTTATTTTACGCCAATAATTTCTTTTCGAAAACGTAAAAATACGAAGTTAAAACACCTCTTTACCCTGTATCTTATACGCTGTTTTTTTCTTGATTTCGGTAATTACATCACCCCGAAAAAAGGGCAGTATTGCTCTAGTACAACATAAAAAAGCGGTGCATCTTTGTATCAGAAATCGAATGAAACTAAAACAAGATTTTGATTTCTAAAATCCTAGAAAACCAAACGAATCCAGTACTCTAAAAAAACTAAAATCCAGTATCAACGGATAAATATTTTATCCGGAAATGAAAACCAAAACCAATATCCTCACCTATGCTGTAAAAAGCGATGATGGTGGAAAACTAAAAAAAACCAATATCCTAGCCTATGCCGTAAAAAGCGATGATGGCAAAAAAACCAGTAGATCCAACATCCAAGCCGACTTACTTTCCAAATAAAAGTAAGCAGGTAAAAAAGCAAACAGGTTTATTTAAATCTGTAAAATTTTAAAACCCACTTCTTTTTCAATGAAAAAGAAACTCTAAAAGCAGGAAACGTTTACTCCCTATAAGTAAAACCCAATCCTGAAAAACCAAGAGTAAAAGGTTAAAAAATTTAGAGGCTGTCTTTAAAAGGGCGGCCTCTTTTTTTGTTTGATAGCAATTGAATTTATCATGTTTACAAAAACGGGCCATTCAAAATAAAAATAAAGTCTAATTTAATTTTTGGAAGCGTTTATTTAATTAGAATTTGAAATGAATAAAAAGATTCATTTTTATTTTTAAAAGTGAATGAAATTTTGCATTTTGGCTTATTTGTAATATTGCAATATTGC